>CAJWVP010000130.1 GCA_913048145.1 uncultured Rhodospirillaceae bacterium | reverse complement strand
AGCATGGGCGTCATCATGATCGACATGTAGACTGTGATGGTGACGCTACTCTCGGAGCGGCCCAGGATCTTGATCATAATTAGACAGATCGCCCAGCCCAGCGCCGAGCCCAGCACCAGGATCTGGCCCAGCCCGATGGTTTCGAATCCGGGCCGCAGGACAACAAAGACGCCGGCAAAACCAACCAAAATGGCGCCCCAGCGCTGCAGGCCGATGCGTTCGCCAAGAAAGAAAATAGCGAGGATCGCCACATAGATGGGTGCCGTGAACCCGAGCGCCGTAATCTCCGCCAGGGGCGCCAGGCTGATCGCCATGAAGAAGCCCATCATGCAGGCCGAGTTGAAGATAGCCCGCCAGAGCATGAGCCCCGGCCGTGACGTGCGCAGTGGCGCCCAACCCAGCTTGACGAACCAGGGCGCCATGGCGAACAGCGCGAACAGATTGCGGAAAAACGCGATCTCAAAGGGGTGTATATCGTTGGAAACGTGTCGGATCAGCACATGCATGGCTGCCATGCATACGCCGGCGCCCAGCATGAGCGCCATACCCTTGTGCGAATCGGCCTTTGGCGGTGCGCTGTTGATGGTGTTCATGGTTTGGCTTTCAAGGTAGGTCAGGAGATTAGGCCCCCGGTCGGCGTAGCGCAAAACGTGATGTTTCACGGGCATGATTATGTCTTGTGAACCGTGTGGACAGGCGTTGACAAAACCAAAAGCGGTCCCTATGGTCCGCGCTCCGTCGCGCCGGAACAGGCCGGATGTGCATAAAATATGTTGATGACGAGACGTTGAGGCCAAGGCCATGAAAGTCAGAAATTCATTGAAATCCGCGAAAATCCGCGACAAGGATTGCCGAGTGGTACGCCGCAAGGGTCGCGTCTACGTAATTAACAAGAAGAACCCGCGTTTCAAGGTCCGCCAGGGCTGAGAGGCCTATGACCGGAAGTCCGAGAACCGCGCGTCGGCGCGGTTTTTTGTTGTCTGGACTTATCCCGTTATGAAATGCGTTCAATCGGGCACAAAAGATTGAAACACGCATTCTTCGACGCCATCGGTGTTATGGCGTAAACTACAATCATCGCAATTTGCGACCGACCAGGGGTCGCCAGGTGAGGATTTGAGCCCGTGAACACAACTGCCGTTAAAGTTTCATTCCCTGTTGTTATTGTTGTTGCTGGGGCCGTTGCCGTTCTCATCGGAATGGGAATTCGCGGCAGTCAGGGGCTCTATTTGAAGCCCATGAGCGTCGATCTCGGCTGGGGCCGGGAAGTTTTCGCCTTTGCCATGGCGATGCAGAACCTATTATGGGGGGCATTCCAGCCCTTCGCCGCGGCGATGACAGAGAAATGGGGCACGGGTCGCGTGGTCGCCGGCGGCGGTGTTCTGTATGCCGTCGGACTTTATATCATGTCCATTTCCCAGGATCCTCTTACCTTTAATTTCTCGGCTGGGCTCCTGCTGGGGATGGCGCAATCTGGGTGCGCGTTGGGCGCCGTCTTGGGCGCGGTGGGCCGTGCTCTTCCTGAAAGCTCGCGGACATTTGGCCTCGGCATAGTAACGGCGGCGGGTGCGGCCGGTCAATTCACCGTCGTGCCGATCGGACAGGCATTTCTTAGCTATTACGGCTGGTCCACGTCTTTCGTGTTGCTGGGTTTATTATCAATCATCATCGTGTTTGCGGCTATTTTTCTGCGTGGCAAACCGCCTGAGGCGAGGGCCGCGCAGTCCTCCGAAGCCGGCGGCGGTGAGGCCCTCAATATGAGTGGCATGCTGTCGCTGGCGTCTAAGGACTCCAGCTTCTGGCTCCTGACTGCGGGGTTCTTCGTTTGTGGTTTCCATGTGGCTTTCATTTCCGTACATATGCCGGCCTATCTGGACGACAAAGGCTTGCCGACTGAGCTTGGCGCCTACTCGCTCATGCTGATCGGACTATTCAACGTCTTTGGCTCGATAATGGCCGGGTATATGGGTGGCAAGTATTCGAAGAAATATCTCCTAAGTACGCTGTATAGCCTGCGCTCCGTGACCATCGCCATCTTTATTATGGTACCCATTTCGACACCTAGCGTCCTGGTGTTCTCCGTCGCCATGGGATTGTTGTGGCTGAGCACCGTGCCGCTGACGTCCGGCTTGGTTGCGACCATTTACGGGACGCGGTACATGGGGACGTTGTTTGGGATTGTTTTTTTCTCCCACCAAGTAGGCAGTTTCCTGGGGGTTTGGCTGGGCGGCTATTTTTATGACACGACGGGTTCTTACGACCTGATCTGGTGGGCTGGAATTGCGCTTGGCTTCACAGCCGCGATCCTGCACTGGCCGATCCACGAACAGACACGCACCGAAGCTGTAAATGCCTGATGACGAACCGGGTCGGGCGTGGCAGAGTTCTATCGAAGTAGGCCCAAAGAACCAGAAGCGTTCATAATACGCCGTACTATATAGGATTTTGTCCATGCTGATGCCCGAGCCTGATTACGAGACCATTACCCGTCGCGATGAAATCATCGCCAACATGCACAGCATCGTTCCCGCTGACTGCGTCATCTTCGAAGAGGACGAATTGCGTGCGTACGATTGCGACGGGCTGATGGCCTACAAGCAATTGCCGTTTATCGTCGTTTTGCCCGAGAACACGGAACAGGTCTCGAAGATCCTCAAATACTGCCACGAAAATGGCGTAAAGATCGTTCCCCGTGGAGCTGGTACGGGTCTATCCGGTGGCGCGCTGCCGCTGGCGGATGCGATCACATTAGGGCTTGGTAAGTTCAGGGAGATCATTGAGACGGATTACGAGAACCGCTGCGTGGTCACTCAACCGGGCGTTACCAATCTCGCGCTGACCCAGGCGGTGGAGCATGAGGGCTTCTATTATGCGCCCGACCCGTCCAGCCAGATTGCGTGCTCCATCGGCGGCAATGTAGCGGAGAATTCGGGCGGCGTGCATTGCCTGAAATACGGACTGACCACCAACAATGTTCTGGGCGTGGAAATGGTGCTCATGAACGGCGACATCGTACGTATCGGCGGTAAACATTTAGATGCGCCGGGATATGATTTGCTTGGGGTCATCAATGGCTCGGAGGGTTTGCTGGGCGTAATTACCGAGGTCACCGTGCGAATTCTACAGAAGCCTGAGACGGCAAAGGCCGTGTTGCTAGGGTTCGATAGCAACGAGGCTGGCGGCGGCTGTGTCGCTGCGATCATCGGCGCTGGCATCATCCCCGGCGGTATGGAGATGATGGACACCTTTGCCATCCAGGCGGCGGAGGAATTTGTGCAGGCCGGCTATCCCCTGAACGTGACTTCGCTGTTGATTGTCGAACTAGACGGCCCGGCGGCGGAAGTGGAGCATCTCATCGGCAAGGTTGAGGCCATCGGTCGTCAGCAGAACGTCAAATATATGAAAGTCAGTGAGACCGAAGAGGAACGCCAACGTTTCTGGTCAGGCCGCAAGGCCGCGTTTCCGGCCGTCGGGCGTCTGTCGCCGGACTATCTCTGCATGGATGGCACGATTCCCCGTGGCCAGCTCTCGTATGTGCTGACCCGGCTAGGGGAGCTTTCTGAGAAATACGGCCTCAGGGTCGCCAACGTATTTCACGCGGGCGACGGTAACCTTCACCCGCTTATCTTGTTCGATGCTAACGAACCGGGTGAGTTGGAGGCAGCGGAGAAATTTGGCGCCGACATTCTCAGGCTCTGTGTGGAGGTGGGTGGCGTGCTCACCGGCGAACACGGCGTTGGAGTTGAAAAGCGCGATCTAATGGGTGAGATGTTCACCGAAGACGATATGAAACATCAACAGCGCGTCAAATGCGCCTTTGATCCAAGACATCTTATGAACCCGGGCAAGGTCTACCCGACGCTGCACCGCTGCGCCGAATTGGGCAAAATGCATATCCATCACGGCCAAGTCCCGTTTCCAGATATACCAAGGTTCTAGTCAATGACAGAAATCCTCAAGGTTGAAACCGAGGATCAGGTTCTGGATACCATCAAGTGGGCGGTTGCCGAGAAAAAACCGCTAGATGTTCGCGGCACCGGTTCGAAATCCGTGCTAGGCCGACCGACGGAGCTGGACCATGTACTGGACCTTTCCGAGCTCTCTGGCGTGTCGTTCTACGAGCCTGCCGAACTAGTATTGAGTGCTGGCGCGGCGACACCCGTGGTGGAGGTGGAAGCCTTGCTGAATGATCAGAACCAGCAACTGGCGTTCGAACCCCCGGACCTGGGCTCGTTGTTGGGGAGCCCGGCAGGTGGCGGTACGCTGGGAGGGTTGCTGGCATGCAACCTAGCGGGTCCGCGGCGCATCAAGGCCGGCTCGGCGCGCGATCATTTTCTGGGCTTCACCGCTGTCAGTGGTCGAGGCGAGGTGTTCAAGTCTGGGGGGCGGGTCGTCAAGAACGTGACCGGGTTCGACCTTTCGAAGCTTATGGCAGGGTCCTACGGGACCTTGGCTGCCATGACCGAGGTGACCGTGAAGGTTTTGCCGATACCGGAGAAAATCCGTACTGTCCTCGTTACTTGGGCTAAGGATGGCATCTATGATCACGGCGGGAATAAGGCCATGACCGATGCCCTGGCCAGCCCGCATGAGGTCTCTGGCGCGGCGCATCTGCCCGCCGCTATTGCCGGGCGCTCGGCGGTGAATTACGTGGCTGGAAGTGGACGCGCCGTCACCGTTATCCGCGTGGAAGGCCCCGAACCTTCTGTGGCACACCGATGCGAAGCGCTACGTATCCTGCTGGCGCCACTGGGTGACACAGAGGAGTTGCATACCCAGAATTCGCAGATCTTGTGGCGCGAGATCCGCGACGCCACTTACCTAACTGCCGATCACGGACGCCACATTTGGCGTTTGTCTGTACCCCCTAAGGAAGGCTCTCGCGTGGCCCTGCAGATCCTTGAGGGCTGGCCGGGAGAAGTCCTTTATGACTGGGGTGGGGGACTAATCTGGCTAGCCCTCGGGGCCGCGCCTGACGCTTGCGCCAAACTCGTACGCCAGTGCGTCACCGCCGTTGGAGGTCACGCCATGTTAGTCCGCGCGCCTGAAGATGTGCGCGACCGGGTTTCCGTTTTCGAACCTCAGGAAGGCCCTTTAGATGACATCTCCAGACGCATCAAGGACGGCTTCGACCCCAGCGGTATCCTCAATCCGGGACGCATGCATAAGGAGTTCTGATCCGTGCAGACCAATTTTTCCAAGGCCCAGCTAGCGACGCCGGATATCTCCGCTGCCAACGACATTCTACGAAAATGCGTGCATTGTGGATTTTGTACGGCCACTTGCCCGACATATGTGCTTCTGGGCGATGAACTGGACAGCCCGCGTGGTCGCATCTATCAGATCCGCGACATGCTGGAGACCAACAAGCCGGCATCAGAGACCCTTGTCACTCATGTTGATCGATGCCTGAGCTGTCTATCCTGCATGACCACCTGTCCAGCGTCTGTACACTACATGCATTTGGTTGACTTGGCCCGAGTGCGGATTGAAGCGACGCATACCCGCCCCCTATCCGAGCGATTGCTGCGCAAGTTATTGGCCACCGTCATTCCCAATCCACGCCTGTTCTGGCTATCGCTGATCGCTAATGGGCTGGTGCGGCCCTTCGCGTCGTTTTTGCCCGGCCGATTGAAGGTGCTGGTCGGCATGTCGCCGGCCCGGTTCAACGGATTGTCGCCCGTCGACCGGCCGCAAACTTTCCTGGCCGAGGGGCCGCGCCGTATGCGGGTGGCGTTAATGAACGGCTGCGCGCAACAGGTTCTGCGTCCCGCCATTAACGAAGCCAGCGTGAGGCTTCTAACCCGACACGGTTGCGAAGTAGTGGTGCCGGAGGGGGCGGGGTGCTGCGGCGCGCTGGTTCATCACATGGGCGACGAGGTTAGGTCGCATTCAGCTGCTAAGGCTAATATCGCCGCCTGGGAAAAGCTCCGTGATCAAGACGGTGGCTTGGATGCGGTGGTAATAAACACGTCAGGTTGCGGCACAACGGTTAAGGATTACGGCTACATGCTTCGGACCGATCCGCAATGGGCTGACCGGGCGGTTTGGGTGTCGGATATCGCCAAGGATATTACCGAGGTGATGGAGACGCTGGGATTGCAGGAGGTGGCAACGCCCACAAATGCGCCGGTCGTGGCCTATCATTCGGCTTGTTCCATGCAACACGGCCAAAGATTGACATCGCCGCCAAAAACTTTGCTGCAGATGGCGGGCTACGAGGTTCGAGAGCCAGCGGATGGGCATTTGTGCTGCGGATCGGCAGGGACCTACAATATCATGCAGCCGGATTTGGCGACTCGCTTGAAACGCCGCAAAGTGGCGAGCTTGATGAATACCAAGGCCGATGTAGTCGCCACGGGAAACATTGGGTGCTTGATGCAGATCGGTGACGGTATGAACGCCGAGGATGGATTACCTATCGTGCACACGGTCGAGCTGTTGGATTGGGCGACCGGCGGGCCCGCACCCGATGCCTTTGAATAATTTAAGTATGTCTGAGGGTATTTGTGTCCTTCAAAGGCCTGCATATTGACAAACACGTTGTGCACCTTGTGAAGCCGTTGAACCGGGAAGAAGCGGTTCCCATGTTTTAAACGACCCCGAGGCTGGAGGCGACGTGGTCCGATTCCTCTCAATCACTTTAGTATTTATGACGCTGGTCGTGCTGCCCGTGCGCGCCGATCAGAACGATGTAAAACTAAGCGATCTATTCCGGCAACTGCAGTCGGCCCCTGAGTTGACCCAAGCGCAGCTTATCGAGAGACGAATCTGGGATATCTGGCATACGCATACCGATCCTCAAGTTTACAAAACCATGGCCGTTGGTGTGTTAAGCATGCGATCCGGCGCTTTAAAAAAAGCACTTGCGGCGTTCGACAGGATTGTCGCAATAGACCCTAATTTTGCCGAAGGCTGGAACAAACGGGCTACAATCTACTACATGATGGGCCGCTACACGGCCTCCGTAAACGATATCCAGCGGGCACTTTACCTGGAGCCCCGACACTTTGGCGCGCTTTCGGGCTTGGGTTTGATCTTCGATGCTATAGGAAAAGGCGATGCGGCGCTCAAGGTTTGGAAGCAAGCATTGGCCATTCATCCAAACATGCCGAAAATACGGTCTCGTATGTTGGAGCTGAAACGTCAGTTGACCGAACCGCCCACATGATGGCTATTTAGACCCAACGCATGTCCTTAAAGTATGAGGAATTCTCATGAGTGCCCAAGTCATTGCCGACCCGGTTGAGCTTGAAGAAGATCTTCTAGAGGAGTTACGCGCCGTCGTTGGCGATCGGCTCTCCACATCCGCGGCCGTTCGTGAACACCACGGCCATGGCGAGGGCTTCCCGGGCGTTTTCCCGCCGGGTGCAGTCGTCTTTGCCCATTCCACGGAAGAGGTCAGCGAGATCGTAAAGATCTGTGCGGTGCGCAAAGTGCCCATCGTGCCTTTTGGAACCGGAACATCGCTAGAGGGTCATGTGGCGGCGCTTCGGGGCGGCGTGTGCATCGATCTGACGCAGATGGACAAGGTCTTGAACGTGAACGCCGAAGACTTGGACGTGACCGTGCAACCCGGTGTGCGTAGGAAGCAGTTGAACGAATACCTTCGCGATACGGGCCTTTTTTTCCCCATCGATCCAGGAGCCGACGCTTCGATCGGCGGTATGACGGCGACCCGGGCGTCTGGGACCAATGCCGTCCGGTACGGCACCATGCGCGAAAACGTTTTGTCGTTGACCGTGGTTCTGCCGGACGGCCGGATCATTCGAACGTCCCGTCGGGCGCGGAAATCGTCCGCTGGGTATGACCTGACGCGGCTCTACGTGGGGTCGGAGGGGACCTTGGGCGT
>CAJWVP010000129.1 GCA_913048145.1 uncultured Rhodospirillaceae bacterium | reverse complement strand
AGTTGGTGATCACGGTGGCGCCCCAGAAGCTCATTTGGCCCCAAGGCAGGACGTAACCCATGAATGCGGTCGCCATCATGGCCAGCAGAATGAGCACACCGATCATCCACAGAAGTTCGCGCGGCGCCTGGTAGGAACCGAAGTAGAGACCGCGGAGCATGTGGATATAAACGATGATGAAGAACATCGACGCCCCGTTCATGTGGACGTAGCGGATCAGCCAGCCGTAGTTGACGTCGCGCATGATCCGCTCCACTGACCCGAAGGCTAGGTCCACGTGCGCTGTGTAGTGCATAGCCAACACGATACCTGTAACCAGCATGATGACCAGGATGATCCCGGCTAGCGAGCCAAAGTTCCACCAGTAGTTCAGGTTCTTTGGAGTTGGATATTCGTGTAGCTCATGGTTGAGGAAGGTGAAGATCGGCAAACGGTAGTCGATCCACTGCATCACCGGGTGCATTTGCTTGTCACTCATGATGGTGCTCCTCAACCGATCCTGATCTGCATGTCGGACAGAAACTTGTAGCCCGGCACTTCAAGGTTTTTAGGCGCGGGGCCCTTGCGGATGCGGCCCGACGTGTCGTAGTGCGAGCCGTGACAGGGGCAGAACCAGCCGCCGAATTCACCCTTACTCTCGCCGGACTTGTTGCCGAGCGGGATACAACCGAAATGGGTACAAACACCCACCATGACAAGCCATTTCGCGTTTTGGACGCGGTCTAAGTCGGCCTGTGGATCGGGTAGGTCGGCCTTGTCATCTCTCTGTGCAGCCTCAATCTCGGGGGCAGTACGATGGCGAATAAACACGGGTTTGCCTCGCCACACTACAGTAATGCTTTGGCCTTCCGCGATGGGCTCAAGGTCCACTTCAGTCGACGAAAGCGCCAAAGTGTCAGCAGCCGGGTTCATCTGATCGATGAAAGGCCAGGCGGCGGTCGCCGCCCCGACGGCACCCACCGCCGCCGTGGTCGTGAACAAGAAGTCACGCCGTGTTTTTTCGTCGAATTCGGCCGAGCCGGCCGTTTCCGCGTTGTCGCTCATGTGGGGTTCCCCTCTCTGAACTCCGTTTTGACCACAGACCGCAGCGCGATCCAGGGCCTGAAATCCCTCACCATGCCCCCCTTTTGGGGAGCACGCTCAGGTATAAAGGATAATGGCCATGGTTCAAGGGTTTTGGCCGATATTTAGGGGGTCTTAGATTGCTTCTAAAGCGCAGCGCCAGAGCCTGCTTGGGCCTTGACAGAAGGTGTGAATCTGGGTCTTTCCTTGGCCTAAAGACGACCTGAAGGACACCGCCTTGGAACCGACCCTCCGTCTGGCCCTTTTTGAGCCTGATATTCCGCAGAACACGGCCGCCGTACTGCGCACCTGCTCGTGCCTCGGCGTGGCCTGTGAGGTTATCGAGCCCTGTGGGTTCGTGTTTGGCGGCCAGCACATGCGCCGCGCCGGCATGGATTACTTAGATCACGTGGTACTGACCTTGCACATGAATTGGCATGCCTTCCAGGCCGCCTATCCCGGCTATCGGCGTATCCTCGTGACCACCAAGGCTACCCTGCCCTATACGGAACACTCCTTCCAGCGCGGCGATATCCTGATTATGGGCAGAGAGTCCGCGGGCGTGCCCGATTTTGTCCACGACGCGGCTGATGCGCGCCTGACCATTCCCATGGCGGCGGGCATGCGATCCTTGAACATGGCGGTGTCGGCGGCCATGGTGGCGGCCGAGGCGCTTCGCCAGTTGGACGCCTTTCCCAACTCGGAGACAAACCCCCATGCCTGATGATTACGGCAACGACACCCATAAAGACCGCGCCCAGGCGTGGTTTGCGCAGCTCCGCGATGATTTGTGTGCCGCCTTGGAGGCCGTTGAATTGAACGTGGAGTGCCCGAACCCCTCATCCGAGGGAGAGGCCGGCACCTTCGAGAGAAAATCCTGGGAACGTCCGGCGTCCGACGGCGCTGCGGATGCCGGAGGGGGCGGTGTCATGTCGGTTCTGCGCGGCCGGGTCTTCGAGAAGGCCGGCGTCAACGTCTCCGCCGTTTGGGGCGAGTTTTCTGAGGAGTTTCGCAAAAACGTCCCGGGTGCGGCCGAGGACCCACGGTTCTGGGCGTCGGGTATCTCCGTGGTCATCCATCCGCGTTCGCCGCTGGTGCCGGCAGCGCACATGAATACCCGGATGATCGTGACCACTCGCGGGTGGTTCGGCGGCGGCGGGGACCTGACGCCGGTTTTCCCGGAAGAGGAAGAGACGAAGAAATTCCATCGAGCCTACCAACGCGCCTGTGATTCCCACGACGCGGATTACTACCCAAAGTTTAAGAAGTGGTGCGACGAGTACTTCTTCCTGCCGCATCGGAACGAGGCGCGGGGCGTCGGTGGCATCTTCTATGACAACGTCAACACTGGTGACTGGGAAGCCGACTTCGCCTTCACCCAGGATGTGGGTCGGGCGTTCTTGGAGACCTATCCGCTCCTAGCGCGAACCAAGATGAACATCCCTTGGACCGACGAGCAACGCCAGGCGCAGCGGGTGAAGCGCGGGCGCTATGCGGAGTTCAATCTTCTTTACGACCGGGGCACGCTGTTTGGGCTGAAGACCGGGGGAAATACGGAAGCGATCCTGATGTCGTTGCCGCCCGATACGGCGTGGCCCTGACTAACGCATTGATAGTGACGAATTCGACGTGAGGTGCTGGTATGGCTGCCGGACAATTTGTGCGCATCTTTTATGCGCGCGTATTGGCAGGAGCGATATACCCGCTGGGAATGGTTTTCATGCTCCCCTCGCCGTGCGACATGTCTATAAAATATAACTCTCCCGCGATCGAACTACTGGAATCCTGGGACTTTTGAAAAAATCAAGTGGTGGCGGGAAAACTGGGGTGGGGTCGGGGTTCAGCATATCACTCACCTCCGGTCGTAACCGATCAGGTTGGTCCCGAAGTCCCAGACAGCGTTGTTGGTGATCCGCGTCGCGGGCGTCGTGGTTTTGCGTAATAGCAGACGTTCGTGGCTGGTTGAGACTATGCTCGTCAGAGAATTATGTAGAAATATGTAAGATGAACGCCGTGGTCAATGTTCCGTCGCGCTTGCCACCTTACGTTCCCGATAGAACGTATAGATGCCCATGGCGACGACAATGGTGCTGCCGGTCAGCATCCAGGCGTCGGGTTCTTCACCGAAGACGAAATAACCCAGCAACATGGCCCAGAGCAGCACTGTATAGCGGAAAGGTGAGACGAAACTGATCTCACCGACCCGCATGGTCATCACGGCGAACAGATAGCCCCCAATCAGGAATACGGCGGCGCAGCCCGGCCGGATGAGGTCGTTGGTCCCGACGGGTCGCCATTCCAGGGTGAGGGAAGCGAGCCCGCCCGCCACCGTGATGGCGATGGCGGAGACCAGGGCCACGAAAAGCGAAGGCACACCCGTCGACAAGCCCCGCGTCGTTAAATCCCGCACCACGATAAAGGCGACGGCAACGAGTGCCGAGACGGAGTAGGCGTTAAACCCCTCGGTGCCCGGCCGGAAGATGATCAGCACACCTACGAACCCGACCAAGATCGCCGAATAGCGGCGCCAACCCACCTGTTCGCGGAGGAAGATCGCCGCGCCCAGCGTCACCGCTAGCGGCAACGTCTGCAGGATCGCGGTCGCGTTGGCCAAGGGCATGTTGAAGACTGCGGAGAGGAAACAACTGGTCGCCCCGATTTCACTCAAGGTGCGCCAAATGATCCGTTTACGGTCTGCAGGCGCGACGGTGGGCCACAGGGCCCCGGCCTGCCAGGCAAGTAGGATCAGAAATGCGGAAGCGAACAGACCGCGCAGAAACATAACCTGATAGACGGGCATTGTGTCTGCCAGCGTTTTCACTAGGGCATCGTTGATGGCGAAGCCGGCCATGCTGGCGACCATCAACGCCGCGCCGCGCACGTTGGCGGAAAGAGCTCTCATTCTTCTTCCTTTGGGCAATCAAGGGCGGAAAGCAAGCCCTAACCTAGTGGCATTTTGAAATGAATACCCGTAGGCATGCCAGCGTACTAAGGCCTTTAATCATTCCCGCTTCATACAGAGAGGGGAGGTGGAGCCATGCATGATCTGGCGATCCGCAATGCTGAGATCTGCGACGGCATGGGCGCGGCGACCTACGCCGGTGCCGTGGCGCTGGCAGATGGAGTGATCAGTGCCATCGGCCGCGAAGTCGGCCCAGCCCGCGAAGAGATCGATGCCCAAGGCGCGGTGGTCGCGCCGGGCATCATCGACAATCACACTCATTATGACGCGCAAATCACCTGGGACGCTTTCGCGTCGCCGTCCGTGGAACTAGGCGTGACGACACTGTTGATGGGGAACTGCGGGTTCACCATCGCGCCCTGCCGGCATGGCGATAGGGAACTGATCCTCAAAAACCTGACCCAGGTGGAGGGCATGTCCCTGGAGGCCCTGCTGGCCGGCACTAAGACCGGGTACGAGACCTTCGATGAATACATGGCGTTATTGGAGAGCGGCGGCGTGGTACCAAACGTGGCGGTCTATTGTGGGCATTCGTCGATCCGCAATTGGGTCATGGGGGCCGCGGCGACGGAGCGCGAAGCCACCGATGAAGAGATTGACGCCATGCGTGAAATCGTCCGCCAGTCGCTCAGGTCCGGCGCCATCGGGTTCGCGACCTCGACTTTTGAGGGGCATAACGGTTGGGGCGGCACGCCGATGCCGTCGCGGTTCGCCGCGAAATCGGAATTGGAGGCTTTGGTGGGCGTATTAGGGGAGGAGGCGCGCGGTCTGTTCATGCTGACGAAGGGGCGCACGACCCCGGTGGATTATCTGGAAACCATCGCCGCCGCCACCGGTCGGCCAGTGGCCGTTGCTGCAATTCAATATGACCACGCCAACCCGGACCGGGCCTTCGACGATATGCGCGCCATTGGTGACGCCGTGGAGCGTGGTCGGCGCATGGTTGGCCAAGTCGCTTGCACAGCCATCAGCATGGATTTCACTTTGCGCAGCGCCTATTTGTTTGAGGCCCTGGAAGCCTGGCGGCCAGCGATCTCGCTATACGACGACGTAGAACGCCTGGCGGCCTTCTACGCCGACGCCGATTTCCGGATCGCCATGAAGGCGGAGCTCCTGGATCCGAAGGCGCTGAACCGGTTCACGGATCAGTGGGACAAGCTGGAGGTGGTCGAGGTCGCCCAAGACGAGAACCGCGCTTTGGAGGGGCGTATGTTGGCCGATCTGGCCGATGAGGCAGGGAAGCATCCGTTGGATTGGCTGCTGGATTTTGGCGCTCAGGAAAACTTTGAGACTCTGTTTAACGCCCAAATCCTGAACGCCGATGAAGATCAGGTGATCAAGCTCCTGAAGGATAAGAATGCGACCATTGGTTTGGCGGACGCGGGCGCGCACCTGCACTTGTTCTGCGATGCTGATTTCGGCCTTCATCTTTTTGGCCACTGGACCCGGGAGCGGGGCGACTTCACCCTGCCAGAGGCCGTGGCAGCCTTGACCTCAGTTCAGGCCGAGATTTACGGTATTCCTGATCGTGGTCGTTTGGCGGAGGGATATCAGGGCGATCTGCTTATGTTTGACAAGGCGACCGTTGGCCGTGGCACGAAAACCCGGGTCTTCGACTTGCCCGCCGGCGCCTCACGCCTGGTCCGCGACGGCAATGGACTGCTTGGGGTTTGGGTCAACGGCGTTAGGGTTGTTGACGAACAAGGGTTGATTGCCGGCGATCATCGCCCCGGTCACGTGCTCCGGGAGTTTACGGTCTGAGGGAATTTAGCGCTTGCGCTGCGCAAAAAGTGATGAAACGCGGGGTTACCGCGATGTCCATCCCTTATCGAAACGCGCCCGCCAGTCGTTCAACTGCTGGTGGCGGCGCTGGGCGAACACAGTTTGGCGGTCTTGTTTCCCGAAGGCGACCCGTTCGCGTTGTCGGCGCTTGGCGCGTTCGGCCTGGCGGATGCCGGCCAGCACGCTCAGGTCCTGGCCGCGTGCCTGGGCGTTGCGCCAGGCGGTCATCTGTTGCTGGCGGGCATTGGCGCGCCGGGTATGTGGATCGGCGGTCAACGCCTTGGCCGACAGCCCCTGGCGCTGGCGAAAGTTTTGGTTCAGGCGATTAAGGCGTCTGTAGTCGATCTCGCTGGCCCGATAGCGACGCGCCTTCGGCTTCTCATCGGTTTGGTCATGCGCATTGTCGCGCTTGGACGTCTCTATTACTGGCGCGGGCTGGCCACGTAGTTCGTCCCAGATTCGACCCACCTTGGCCCGGTACTTGATGCCTAGATGTGGGGTCATGGAATGATAGCTGCCGGCGGCTTTCAACCAGTTGCTCGTGCGCCGGTGCATGGTCTTCAGATACTTCCCCCCATAGGCCGCATTGGCGACCGGATTGAAGGCGTCTTCGATGGTTGCGAAAGCGTTGGCATGGGCCTTTAGGTTGATCTGCATGCAGCCCACGTCGATGTTGCGGACGCCCTTGGTCATCAGGAATTCCACTTCCGCCACGGCTTCTGCCTTGGTATCGAAGAATTTGCCCGCGGCGCCGGACGTCACGGTCCAGGGCCAGGCAATATTTACCTGCTTTTCCTCGTGCCAACGCCCTGACTCCGCCTTCGAGATGGCGCGCAGGAGATACAGAGGGATGGCGTTCAGGCGTTCCGCCGCGTTGACGGCTGTGGGACATATATTCCAAGTGTTTTCAATCGCTTGCGTTGTGCTAGCGCGCAACTCAGCAGTGCCTAAAACAAGTATTAGGCTGATCCAAAACCATGATAGGCAGCGAAGTTGCATATGGTATCTACCGTTTTGCCGCTACAAGCATTGCAAGCGGGGTGCCAATTCTGTCGCGCACCAGTGGAAATCTGGGATGACGGTCCGGAGGTTCCGTATCGCCGGGGCCGAGTGCTTTTTGCGTGAGGATCTGATCCAGTCAGCGCCTGCCTGCTCTGAGACCCGGTGCGGCAAGCCGCCATCCTAGATGGCGGCGCAGCGCGCTCTCATTTCGGCGATGTTGGGCGGCGGTTCTTCCTAACTGGCTAGGCCGTGGCAAACATAATGGGCGAAGATCGCTTGGATGGAGTCCATATTGGTATCGCGGACATCGCGGATGACTAGGTATTCGGTGGCAGTCATTCGGCGGCCTTTGGCAGGGTACGGGGATCAGGTTTCAGGATATCCGGATCGATCTTGGAAAGCGCCTTTATCAGCCGGGTGATGCGCCGGATTAAGTGTGGGAGCTCCGGACTACGTTCGATGAGGCGCTCGTCCATATATAGCGCGCGATTGATCTCGATCTGAAGGGCGTGATGGCCTTCTTCGGGGCGGCCGTAGCGACGGGTGATGTAGCCCCCCGCGTAGGGCCGGTTGCGGACAACTTGGAACCCCGCCTCTGTCAGCGCCCGCTCGGCCAGTGCCGTGACTTCCGGAGCGCAAGACGCCCCGTGGTTGTCCCCCAATACCATGTCGACGTTGTTAATGCCCTTGATGCGCACCCCGGGCGCGCGTGGTGACGGCATGGAATGGCAATCTATCAGCAGCGACACGCCGAAATGGCGACGCGCCTCTTCCAAAAGCTGTGCCAACGCGCGGTGATACGGCCGGTGATGCGTATCGATGCGCCGCCGCGCTTCGGCAAAGCTCAGCGGATGGTCGTAAATGGCGCCGCCGCTGGCAACCACCTTGGGGATCGTGCCAAGCCCCGCTGCGATACGCGGCGAGCGTGTCCTAACATAGTCGGGCAAATCGTCGTCGAACATGTCGGGGTCCAATTCGAAGGCTTCCCGGTTGGCGTCCACGTAGGCACGCGGGAACAGTGCTCGGATCAACGGTGCGCCAAATTCAGGCGCGGCCACGAAAATCTCATCGACGAAGGAGTCCTCGGATTGGCGAAGCGCCTGTGGTTCCAGGCGGGATTGGTCTATGAAAGCTCGCGTGTACTGGCG
>CAJWVP010000128.1 GCA_913048145.1 uncultured Rhodospirillaceae bacterium | reverse complement strand
CAACCGAAATGGCATTTTGCCTATGCCGCAAACACAAGGGGCATCGTCCACGCCGAAACCGCCGAAATGCAAGTACGGGGTGTTCCGGCCACCGCACTCATAATGATCAATCTGCGCCCTTACCGCCGTTGGCAACTGACCAGCCCACGGGGTCCGCTAGGAAGGTGCGCACACCCTCAATGGCCTCGGCTCTGAAATAGTCTCCATCCTCCGCGACCTTCAAGACATCCGCCCAGGTGCACAGGTAGTGCAAAGTGACCCCCGCCTCCTTCAAAGCATCCAAGGCGTTTGGAAAAGCGCCATAAAAGAACACGACAAAGATGTCACTAACTTCGCCACCAGCAGTTAGCAAGGCTTCCACAAAGTTGATCTTGGAGCCACCGTCGGTGGCCAGATCTTCCACCAGAAGAACCTTTTTACCCTCTTGGAGTGAGCCTTCAATCTGAGCGTCGCGACCAAAACCTTTTGGTTTCTTGCGCACATACAGCATGGGTTTGTCCGTGCCCGCCGCGATCCACGCGGCGTAGGGGATACCCGCGGTTTCACCACCAGCCACGTAGTCGGTGCCCGCCAGATCCATATTTCGCTCCAGCATCTCGATGCCCATCTTAACCATGCGGCGACGCGCTTCAGGAAAAGAAATGACCCACCGGCAATCGATGTAAACCGGGCTGGCCCAGCCAGCCGTCAGTTTGTAGGGCTCTTCGGGGCGGAAATTGACCGCCTTGATGTCCAAGAGCCACTTCGCCGTTTCCAAGCTTTCCGCCGTATTGGCACCATCGTTCATGAAAAACTCCTTCGTATTGCCAGAATATTTCTAAGGCGTTCCTGGGCCCCAAACAATCGATGAATCGAGCTTTCGTTCAAAGTCGCGGCTAACACATCGGATGGACCCGAGTGCTTCCAACATTGACGCGACGGACGGCCTGCCCCCAAATGCTGAATGGGAGGGCTCACCTTGAACAATCGACAGGACCGACGCCGCCAAAAGAAGAAGCAGTACGCCGAATACGGGAAAATCATACAGAAGGCGCACAAATGTCTGGAAGAGGGCGCGACACGCGATGCCGAAATCGGGTTCCGCAATGCCGCTCAAGCCGATATCGCCGCGGCCGAACCCCACCACATGCTCGCCATCATGGCCTATCAATCGGGGCGCCTGGAGGAGGCGGGTAATCACATCATCGAAGCCACCATGCGTGCCGACGACGATCCGGCGATCCATGCGGATTGCGGCGCAATCATGAACATGCTTGGCAGGCCACAAGAATCCGAGGCCGCTTGCCGCCATGCCATCGACCTAGAACCGGACCACATCGAAGCTTACAACAACCTCTCCGTTGCCCTATCCCTTCAGGACCGGCATGAAGAGGCTTTGGAGGTTTGCGACGCCGCTTTGGATCGCCGTCCGGAGTACGTCGATACCCTGGTAAACAAGGCTAATCTTCTGGTGAAGATGGACGACCCCGTGGCCGGTATTGAGGTATTCGCAGCGGCCATTGCCGTTGCACCAGAAAACCCGTTGGCGCGGGTGAACCTCGGGACGGCGTTGCGATTAGTCGGCGAGCTAGACGCGGCGGAGGATCAATGCCGCGAAGGTATCGCGCTACGGTCCGACTATCCCGAAGCACATGCCGGGCTTGGCATGGTGTTGGCCGCCCGCGGTGATTTCGAAGGCGCCATTGTCGCCTTCCTCAAAGCATTGAAGCTCAGGCCCGGCTTCGCAGCGGCGCAGTTGAACCTGGCTGCCGCCCAATTCAAAACTGGCAACCTACAGGCCTCAGAGACGACCTATCGCAATATCATCGCTACCCATCCAACTAGCGCACCGGCGCAAACCGGTTTGGGGATCGTGCTTCTGACCGACGGCCAGTTGGAACCGGCGCGCAAGGCCTTTCGCACCGCGATCGAACTAGATCCGTCAGAGGGCGAAGCGTGGCTGAACCTCGCGTCTGCTCTGGGGCCAGACATGCCACCGGAGGACGTCGCCCAAATGTCGGAACTGGCCACTGACACTCGGCTTGGCCTTGAACAACGCATTGCGATTCGATTTGCTCTCGGTGAAGTTGCCGACAAGCGCGGAGAACACAACGCCGCGTTCTCGCATTTCCGCCAGGCTAATGACGCCCGCCAGACGGCTATGACTAAGTTGGACAAGGTCTATGATCCCACAGCAATGGATCAATTGGCTGAGCGTATCGTGGCAATCTTCCACGATGCCGCTACGCCAGCTGATAACGCCAACGCCAGCGAACAACCCGTATTCGTAATAGGTATGCCGCGCGCCGGCACCACTCTTGCGGCGCAGATCATCGCCAGTCATCCGGATGCCGAAAGCCGAGGGGAAGCCGCCAGTATCTCGTCACTCGTTCCGAACTTCCCTGACGACATCGACGACGGAGTGATCAGCGCGCCCGGCAATCGCGCCTTGGCATCATTGGCGTCCTCGGCAATGCGGGTGGTCGACAAGACCCCGTTCCATTTTATGCATATCGGATACATCCGCCGCCACCTGCCAAACGCCCGCATTGTGCTCTGTAGGCGTGACAATGAAGACGTTGCCTTGTCTTGTTATTTCCAGAATTTCCTCGGCGACCATCCGTGGGCTGCGGACCTAGGCGACATCGGACGTTTCATTGCCTTCCACGACCGTCTTGCGGACCATTGGCAAGGTCTGTACGCCGACGCCATTCTGGAACTTCACTACGAAGCGGTGATCGCCGATGCAGAAACCCAATGTCGCCGTTTGATCGATCACGTGGGACTGCCATGGGATGACAAATGCTTGTCATTCCACGAAACCCGGGGGTCGGTTCTGACAGCATCAAATTGGCAGGTGCGACAACCTCTTTATGATCACGCCGTGGGCCGCGCTCGACATTACGCAACCTATCTAGACCCGTTGCGCGCGCAACTCGATCACACTTGAACGCTGATCAGTTTCTTCCGCAGGCGATAGCGAATAAGATATCCGATGGGAATTTGGGCCGCTTTGGTTTCCGGCATGAGGCACTTCGCATGTGATCGTCCACATGCATTATAACTGGGATTGGTCACCACACATGCGACGAGGTTTCGCCTGTGCCTCGGCGATGCTACCAATACCCTTCATGTACCGGGCAACACAACCATGACCGACGACGGACAGCGCATTTGGGTGCTGGCGGATGACCGGGCGGGGAACCGCTCGCAGGTCCTCGGCGTGGCGACATGCCTTGGATTACCGGTGGAGGTCAAGAACCTCTCCTACGGGCCTCTAGCTGGGCTTCCAAATGTCTTTTTACCCGCCAGCCGGATGACCTTGGATTGGAGCAGTCGTCGACAACTTATCGCACCCTGGCCCGACCTCGTAATTGCCGCTGGGCGGCGTACGGCCTCGATCGCACGCCATATCAAACGCATCTCCGGTAGATCGACACGTCTTGTCCAGATTATGAACCCCGGCGGCGCCTTGGAAGATTTCGATCTCTTGTGCGTGCCCACCCATGATCCGGCCGTCTATGGCGAAAACGTCATAACGATTACCGGCGCACCGCACGGCGTCACGCGCGACGTCCTCGCCGACGCGCGGAGCACATGGATGCCGAAACTCTTGGACCTGCCGGCCCCGCGCATTGCGCTCATGGTTGGCGGATCAACCCGACGACGGACGTTCACCGATGTTATGGCAGGAGATCTGGCGACCCGGGCGTCCGCAAAAGCGAACGCCGCCGGCGGCTCGCTCTTAGTCACAACCAGCCGACGGACGGGCACCGCGACGTCTGCCTTGATTGAAGCCATCGATGCGCCATCACGGATCTTCCAATGGGGGAACATGACGGAGAACCCGTATGTGGGCTTTCTGGCCTGCGCTGATATGATCATAGTCACCGGCGATTCCATCTCCATGTGCACCGAATCCTGCGCGTCCGGCGTTCCCGTTTACCTATTCGCGCCGCCGGACTTGGTGAGCGCTAAGCACGGGCGGTTTCATCAAACACTGCGTGAAAACGGGTATGTCACTGACCTGGCGTCGAACAGGGATGCGCCGACGCATCCAGCCCTCAACCCGGGAGACGAAATCGCGGCCGCGGCCCGCAAACTCATGGGCTGGTAGGCGATGCCAAAATTTTCCGCCAACATCATCTACTTGTTCAACGAGGTCGACCTGATTGATCGGATCTCGGCCGCCGCCGCCGTCGGCTTTCGGGCAGTTGAATGCCAGCGTCCCTATGAGTTGCCACCATCAGTTGTCCGCGACCTTCTGGAGGCACATGGCATGCAGATGGTGTTAATAAATACGCCCGCGCATCCGTCCTGGCCCAATGACAGCGGCATTGCCACATACCCTGACCGCACCCCCGCATTTCGTGAGACAGCGGCGCGCGCCATGGCGTATGCGGCCGAGGTTGGGTGCCCCCGCGTGCACGTGGTGGCCGGACAGTTGAATTGCCTTATCGATCCGATGGCTGCGGAGGAGACGTTTCTCTCCAACATTCTTTGGGCAGCCGACCAGGGGCGTTCGTTGGGTGTCAAAATCCTGATCGAACCACTGAACGCCATCGACAACCCCAGATATTTCCTGACCACCGCCGCGCAGGCGCAGGCGCTGTTGACGCGTGCCAATCACGACAACCTTTACCTTCAATACGATCTCTACCATGCGGGCATGAACGGTGAGGATGTGATCGACGGCGCCCGAACCTACCTAGACCTCATCGATCACATGCAGGTGGCGGGCGTGCCTGAGCGCCACGAACCAGATACAGGCACGGTCGATATGCTGGCGGCGTTTGATACCGTCGATTCCTTGGGATATGGAGGCTGGATCGGTGCGGAATACCGGCCAACCCATTCCACGGCCGAAAGTTTAACCTGGGGCAGTCCCTATGGGATCGGGCCGCGAAGCCCTTAGTCGGCGTGGGTGAAGGCCACCACTTTCTGTCGTTGTTCGCCCAAACCCTCAATACCGAGCCGCATTTCATCTCCCGGCTTCAAAAACACGGGCGGTGTCTGTCCCATTCCAACCCCCGGCGGCGTACCAGTGGCAATGATATCACCTGGTTGCAGGGACATGTGACGGGAAATGTAGCTCACCAGGTGCAAGACGCCAAACTCCATAGTACGCGTATTGCCGTCTTGCTGGCGTTTGCCGTTTAAATCCAACCACACGTTCAGGTTCTGCGCGTCAATCACTTCGTCCATCGTCACCAACCACGGCCCAACCGGACAAAAGGTATCGGCGCTTTTGCCCTTAAACCATTGGCCAGTGCCCTCTAGTTGAAAGGTCCGTTCCGACACGTCATTGATTATTGTGAACCCCGCAATGCACGAGGTCGCTTGAGATTGATCAACATTGCTTGCAGCCCGTCCCATTACAATGCCCAGTTCGACCTCCCAATCACTTTTAACGGAACCTTCGGGCAGCATGACGTCGTCATTCGGCCCATTGAGAGAACTTGTGGCTTTGGCGAATAGGATCGGTTCTTCGGGCAGGTCCATACCGGTTTCCGCCGCATGATCCCGGTAATTCAATCCAACGGCGACGACTTTTCCGATGTTGGCAATGGGAACACCGATACGAACCGTGCCCTCGACAACGGGCACGGTGTCGGGGTTTAGCTTCGCTAGTGCGGCAAGACGGTCAGGGTCCAGATTGACACCGTCTAAATCGTTCATCTGATCGGACAGGTCTCGAATTCTGCCGTTGGCGTCCTGGAGCCCCGGTTTTTCTTCGCCACGCGGGCCAAAGCGGAGAAATTTCATTCTCTTCGTCCCTTTCTCGTTCAGCCTAACGGGGCGACGGCGGAGGTCAATGATCTTTAGAGTTGGGGAAACACCGGGAGGGCTTTCAAGGCTGCTCCAACCTCATTACCGGTAAGCACCTGAAACGCTGTATCCGATAACGCCAATGCCTCGGCGCGCTCACCGGCGTCGTTGCCATGCCCGGACAGGATATGAAGGCCGCCGGCCAGACCGGCGTTCTTGCCAGCACCCATGTCGCCAGCGCGATCGCCCACAATCCAACTAGCCGCCAGATCGACGGGAAACATGCCCGCTGCGCGCAACAGCATGCCAGGCCCCGGTTTGCGATCCGGATGATCGACGATATTCCAAGGAGCCTCGCCACCCACATGGAAGGGGCACGCAAATACGGCGTCAATGAACGCGTTTTCGATCGCCAGCGCGTTCAACATGGCTGCTTGGACGGCTTCAAAATCCGACCACCCATAATTGCCACGTCCGACACCACTTTGGTTAGTCACCACGATGACCGGTAGGCCATAGGTGTTTGCAGTACGGATCACGACCGCTGCGTTGGTCGTAAGTCGCATTTCTTCCGCCCGGTGCAAATAATGCACTTCTTCAACAATCACCCCATCACGATCCAAAAAAAGAGCCGGTCGCAACCCACCTGAAACAGCGCGGACCTGCTGACACCAGACACCGTCGTCACCAACGAAAGGTGGATGGGCGAGAGCGAGGCCGTTAGCCATTCGAAATCCTTACTTGCCATTTGCCGCGCCGAAGCGCCGTGCTAATATCCCGAGAAGGGAAGGGTACGGATCACCGCGCCAAGAGATGATGCCGCCATGACTTCACCGGATCATAAACTGCCCGAAACTAGCGAAAAATCCACTGGAAATCTTGCAGGATGCTGGATCAGGTGGTGCCTACTGGCATTCGGATGGGCGAACGTGGGCTTAGGTCTCGTTGGTATATTCATCCCTGGACTTCCCACAACAATCTTCCTGATCATCGCCTTTTGGGCCTTTTCCAAAAGCTCGGAGAAGTTCCAAAACTGGTTATGGTCCCATCCCAAACTTGGACCGCCTATCCGCGCTTGGCACACGCACCGTGTGATATCGGTCCGCGCCAAGATCTTCGCCGCGGCGATGATGACCTTCAGCTTCGTCTATGTCGCGACGTTCATAGCTGAAGACTGGGTCCTGCCAACGGTCCTTGCGGGGGTCATGATCCCCGCCGCCACCTATGTGTTGACCCGGGCGAGTGCACCGCCCCACACCACGGCTTCAGATACGGCCACTCGCGAAGAGGGACCGGGCTAGACTGCTTTGCCTTCGGCCCAGTGCAGACCGACAACGCCGAGGATGACTAATGCAAGGGACATCGCCTTGATTGCCGTCATCGGTTCCTTGAACAGAAAGATCCCGGCGATGCAAATCAGTGCCGTCCCGGTCCCCGCCCAGATGGCGTAGGCCGTCCCAACATCAAGGCTTTTCAGACATAAGGCGAGGAACCAGAGGCTGGCGCCGTAGCCGACCACGACAATTATGCTCGGGATCAGGATTGAAAACCCATTCGACATCTTAAGTGCGAGGGTGCCAACCACTTCACTCAGAATGGCCAGAGCGAGAAGAAACCAGGGCATGACGAAACCTTTCCTTGGGTGTTATTCGACGAATACTTAAGGGCGCTAGTCGGGCCCGACAAGCTTCATTAGATTGCTGCATATGACCGGTACGATTTTCCATCTCTGTTTAGCCATGGGTCTGTTTGTCGCGATCTATCCGGCCATGTCCGACCGGCCGTTAAGACGCACCGCGATTGACAGGATTTCGGACCCCGTGTTCACGGGTATCTATTGTCTGATATCGCCAGTCACGCTGGCTCAGGCCATTCAGGCATTCCTAGCGGCGCGCGTAGTCTAGATGTTCATCACAAAGACGGCCCCAAAATACATATCGCTTTCGTTGATGATAATGTTCACTGCATCAATCAACGAAGCTTACGGAAAACTGGGGACGCGAATCAGGAAACCATCGATCAGCTTTTAATCATGTTGTGAATCGATCCCAACTCTATCGAAGAAATCCCGCTCACATTAAGTTAATGAAGTTAGATTAACCTCCTAAATTCTAGACAATACGCCAGAATAAAAGGAAATTTTGCCGTCCCGGATAGGCCGTGATAAGACGGCTTCTGCCGATCCAACTTGCATGGGAGACCCCGCGTGAG
>CAJWVP010000127.1 GCA_913048145.1 uncultured Rhodospirillaceae bacterium | reverse complement strand
TTATGGCTGGCGGCGAAGGAACTAGAATGCAACCTCTAACGCATTTAATTCCTAAACCTCTAATTCCATATAAGGATCAAACTCTTATTGAGCATGTAATGGACAACTTCTCTATTTATGACAAAAAGAACTTTATAATTTCTGTTAACTATAAAGCTAATTCAATTATTGATTATTTTAGTATCAATGAAAAGAAGAGACATAGGTGTGTTAAGAATATTAGGGGTTAGAAAAAATCAAATACTAAAAATATAAATGAGAGAACTATTTAAACAATTCTTTGATCATGATATTTCTCGTAGAGACTTTAGCAAGAAACTCTTAGCATTAGGGTTCAGTCAAGTTGCTGCAAACACACTAATAACTTCAGTTGCTGAAGCTCGGGACGTAATTCCTAGGGAGGGAAAAAAGATTACGGGCACTGGCGCAGATATTCTTGCTGAGACATTAAGGGCTGCGAATGTGGAATACATCTTTGGTACAAGTGCGACTGGGATGAGTCCATTCTTTGATGCGCTTACAATGAATGATGATATGCAATACATTGCATCAATCGCAGAATCACAATGAATATTGACGGTTTTACCACCAGCGAGAATCGTCGCCTTTTCGGTTAAAAATTGATTGAACCGCCATTGATCAAATGGGAACCACAGACACACCAATCCTAGCACCACGAGGGTCATCCGATAGGCGCGGTTAAAACTGATCCCGTCTTCCGATATCGGATGTTCCGCCCGAAAATCCCGAAAGATCAGCCAAAAAAAGAAACCTACAAGAAGCAATAAAAACATCACGGCCTAAGTCACTCAAACTTAGACTGCATGTCAATCGTTAGACTGCAGAGTATTCACATTATTTAAAGTCTGCTGAAGAGTGACGCTCAGGAACGCGCTCTTCTTCTGGCCCCCAGGCTCGATTGACCCGGCGCCCTCGAGCAACTGCAGGCCTCGCTTCAATGGCACTCGCCCAGCGAACAACGTTTTTATAGCCAGAGACCTCAAGAAACTCAGCCGCCTCGTAAATATTGTGCAGTACCAGCGCGCCGTACCAAGCATAGTTGGCCATGTCCGCGATGGTGTATTCATCGCCGCAGAGATAGGTTCGATCCGATAAGGTTTGATCGAGGACGTCGAGCTGACGTTTGACTTCCATTGCAAATCGGTCAATTGGATATTGCCATTTCTCTGGAGCGTAGGCGTAGAAATGGCCAAAGCCCCCACCGAGATAAGGCGCACTGCCCATTTGCCACATCAACCAGGAATAACACTCTGCCCGGGCGCTCGCATCTTTGGGCACGAACGCATCAAATTTTTCTGCTAGGTACAACAAGATCGCGCCGGACTCAAACAGCGAATAGGGCGCGCCCCCGGGGCCAACCTGATCTACAATGGCCGGAATACGATTGTTTGGGCTAATTTTCATGAAATCGTCCGAAAACTGATCGCCCTTGCGGATGTTGATGCCGTGGATGTTGTGCTCCAATCCGCATTCTTCCAACATAATGTGAACCTTGTGGCCGTTTGGCGTCGGCCAAGTGTAGACGTCGATCATTTGTTATGTGTCCTCTCCAAAAAGATGGAGGTTGCAGCAATGTCCCGAAGATGACGAAACTCCAGCGCAACGTTCCACGTTGAAAAATAATATACAGCGTTCACACGCCTTCAACCGCCTCAATCTCGTAGAAAACCTGGGATTTTAGGAAATGGAGCGCCCTGCCGCCGGAGGTGAACTGCGGTTGCGCGACGTTGTTCAGCTGCTTCCGTCGGTCGGATCGTCGTCCAGGCCCCTACCATCCATATCTGCGTATAATTTCGCCGCCGCATCTGTTTCGGCCCGCTTTTCCGCCCGGTTGCGACCATAACGCAAGAGATTGGCGGCGGTCTGTTCTTCTTTTTCTGCTTTCTGCTTGGCTTTTCGGTATTGGTTTCGGCTGACGATCTCTGCCGACATAAATTTCTCCTGTTACCCTCAGATTACCCGAACGCCAATGCCCAGAAAAGGCCCGGAGGATCAATTTTCGCGTGAGTACGGCCATCGGGCCATTGGATTACCTTGATAAATGACTATCGATGGCGCGGAACACGTCCTCGAACATGGCCGTCGTCAGACGGCCGGTGTTCGTGTTGTAGCGCGAACAGTGATAACTGTTGAATAGAACCGGCCCATCCGGCAGGTCATGGCGTAGGTTGTGACCGAACTTCCACGCGCTCTTGCGATGTCCCAAGGTCGCCACCACGGCACCATGCGCAAGCCCACCTAGGGCCAAAATCACCTCCAAGCACTGCATGGCGGCAATCTCATCCGCAAGAAACTGCCGGCAGGCGTTGACTTCCGACGCTGTCGGTTTGTTCTGAGGGGGCACGCAGCGCACGGCATTCGTCACCCGGCAATCGTGCAGCGACACCCCGTCATCAGGCCTAGCCGCATAGCTGCCCTTAGCCCAGCCGAACTTCCCGAGTGTCGAATACAACAGATCCCCCGCGTAGTCGCCGGTGAAAGGTCGGCCGGTCAGGTTGGCGCCTTTTAGGCCGGGCGCCATACCGACGATCAAAAACCTCGCTTCCAACGCACCGAATGCCGGCACGGGCGCGTTATGCCAGTCTGGCTGACGGGCCCGATGGGTTTCACGGAATTCAACGAGGCGCGGACAAAGGGCACAGTCCCAGCCGGGTTTCTGAGGCGAGGGGGCTGCGGACATTTTGATAAGATGCCCGCGCCGTCAGGCAGTTTCCATCTGATCGTGGTCGTCGAAATCGTCCGACAGTCCGGGCGCCATATCGTCGTTTCGCGGGACCGCGCCGTCCTGCAGGTCACGATTGCCCGGCACGCGGGCGATACTGGCACGCAAATCATCCAATTCGATGAAATTATCGGCCTGACGGCGCAATTCATCGGCGATCATCGGCGGTTGCGAGCGAACCGTACTGACGACGCTCACCCGGAGGCCCTTGCGCTGTACCGCATCCACCAGACGCCGGAAATCCCCGTCGCCGGAGAAAATTATAGCATGGTCCAGATGCTCGGCCATTTCCATGACATCAATCGCCAGTTCGATATCCATGTTACCCTTGAGCTTGCGGCGGCCGGCGTCGTCGGTGAATTCCTTGGTGGGCTTCGTCACCATGGTATAGCCGTTGTAGTCCAGCCAATCGACCAGCGGCCGAATGGGGGAGTATTCCTGATCTTCAATCAACGCCGTATAGTAAAACGCGCGCAATAATTTGCCTTTTTCGGTGAAAACCTCCAAAAGGCGCCTATAGTCAATGTCAAAGCCCAATGCTCGCGCTGCTGCATAAAGATTTGATCCATCTACAAAAAGTGCTATTCGCTCTTGCGGATATATGGTCATGGAAACGTCCTATTGAAAATGTGTCTCACCGGTTGTGCTAAAAGTGCATCGCGCGCAAAATTCGCCCGATCAAAACTTACCCCTGCGTTTGACTCAGAAAAATTGAGCCGAATGGCATATCACAGAGATATGTCTTTCCAAAGCCCACCACAAGGGGCGGTGGCTCAGAACGTGACGGACCAACGCCCATGATCATCCTCGGTATCGGTGCAAATCTGCCCTATGCGAAGATCGGTCCACCCCGCGCATCATGCGGGATGGCCCTAAATATGCTAGAAAAATCAGATATTTATATAGATCAGCGATCACCATGGTACGAAAGCAAGCCAGTTCCGGTTTCGGATCAACCCTGGTACGTCAATGGTGTCGTCACGGTCACAACTTCTTTGCAGCCGTCCGCGTTAATGCAGAGACTTTTAGCGATCGAACTCGGTCTTGGCCGCGAGCGAAGTGTGCCCAATGCGCCGCGGACCTTGGATCTCGACATTCTCGCCTATGGTGACCGGATCATCGACGAGGCTGACGACAGCGATTTAAAACTTAAGATTCCACATCCACGAATGCATATAAGATCTTTTGTTATCATTCCATTATGCGATATTTCTCCCACATGGGTTCATCCGGTCCTACAGCGAGCCGCTGCGGCGCTGCGCGACGACCTGCCGCCGGATGAGAACATCTGCAAAATAGCCGACGCTGATGGTCTTTTCGGGACGGAATGGCAGCCGTCCACCAAGTGAATTATTCCAATTGTGACATGCATTTGTCTTGCGCACGTAGACCGGTGTACTTATACACTGCTGGTTCTCTTAATCTCTCATCCTGGAGGAACCAATGGCTCGCGTGACGGTTGAAGATTGCGTCGACAAAATTCCTAACCGCTTTGAGTTGGTAATGATGGCGGCCCAGCGAGCGCGCGGCATTTCCGCCGGCGAGCAGTTGACCTTGGACCGCGACAACGACAAGAACCCTGTTGTATCGCTCCGTGAGATCGCCGAAGCGACCGTCAGCATGGAAGAGCTTGAGGAAGAGGTAATCAAGAGCCTGCAAAGCTTCGTCGCCATGGACGAGCCAGAAGAAGACGAAATGGACCTTTTGGCCATTCAACAGGGCCTGAACACGGAAATGGGCGATGAGACCGCATCTGTTGCGGTTTTCGACGACGACCTGGCGGCGGCCGACGCCGACGACAAAATCATGGCGGTTCTTGACGACGACGAAAGCAACGCCTGAACGGCCGTACTGCACATGCGCCAAGCGTTGGCGGACTGTTGCTGGTCAAATCCTCAAGAATTCTTTTTAATACTTCCTAAGTGCGCCATCTGCCCCAGAGGGGTCTTATGATTCGCCAGTTTGAATTGGTGGAACGCGTCCGTGCCTATGATCCAACCGCCAGCGAGGATCTGCTCAACCGCGGCTACGTCTTCGCCATGAAGGCGCACGGTTCGCAACAGCGAGCCTCGGGCGATCCTTATTTTTCGCATCCCCTCGAAGTGGCCGGTATACTGACCCACTACAAACTGGACGCCGACACCATCGTCACGGCGCTGCTGCATGACACCATCGAGGATACCGAGGTCAACCGGGCCGATATCGAAGAGCAGTTCGGCCCCAACGTGGCGCGCCTTGTAGACGGCGTCACCAAACTAACTCGCATCGAATTTCAATCTGATCAGGCCAATCAGGCGGAGAACTTCCGGAAATTCGTCCTCGCCATGTCGGAAGACATTCGGGTCCTGTTGGTCAAGTTGGCGGACCGCCTGCACAACATGCGAACGCTGCATTTCATCAAACGGCCCGAAAAGCGCCAACGGATCGCGATGGAAACCATGGATATCTATGCGCCCCTGGCCGAGCGCATCGGCATGCAGGAAATGAAGCAAGAGCTAGAAGACCTGGCTTTTGCGGAGATCAACAGCGACGCCCGCCAATCGATCCTCAAGCGCCTGGATTTCCTGCGCACCAAGGGCGAAGACCTGATCGACAGCATCATTACCGAACTTCAAGACCTAATGGCCAACCACGGTATTCAAGCGGCCATCTCGGGACGGGAGAAAACGCCGTATTCCATCTGGAAGAAAATGCAGAAGAACGAAGTCGGGTTCGAGCAATTATCCGACATCATGGCCTTTCGCGTCATCGTCGACAGTGTCGAAGACTGCTACAAAACCTTGGGTATCGCCCACAACGCCTATCCGGTGGTGCCCTCCCGTTTCAAGGATTACATCTCAACGCCGAAACCCAATGGCTACCGATCTCTCCACACCGGGGTTTTCGGGCCGGAGCGGCACCGGATCGAGTTGCAGATCCGAACCCAGGAGATGCATGACGTGGCGGAGCGAGGCGTTGCTGCCCACTGGAACTATAAACAGGGTGGTCCGGCCGCGGATGGCCCGCAATACCGCTGGCTTCGTGAACTTCTGGATATCCTCGAACATGCCTCGGAACCGGAGGAGTTCCTGGAACATACGAAGCTGGAGATGTTCCAGGACCAGGTATTCTGCTTCACGCCCCGGGGCGACCTGATCAACCTGCCGCACGGCGCCACGCCCGTGGATTTCGCCTATGCCGTCCATTCCGAGGTCGGCGACCGTTGCGTTGGCTCGAAGATCAACGGCCGCATGATGCCGCTCCGCACCCAGCTCCTGAACGGCGATCAGGTGGAAATCATCACGTCGGAGGCGCAAACACCGTCGCCCACTTGGGAGCGATTCGTTGTCACCGGCAAGGCCCGGGCGCGCATCCGGCGGTTTGTGCGCCTGCAGGAACGCGACGAATACGAAAAGCTCGGACGCTCGCTTCTCGCACGGGCCTTCAAGGACGAGGGCTACGAATTAGCGGACAAGGCTCTAGACGGCGTGTTAGCCGTGTTCCAGCAACCCACCGTGGCCGATCTTTGCGCCCAGGTGGGATCGGGGCATCTGACAGCGCGCACTTTGGCAGAGGCCGTGTATCCCGGACTAAAATCCAACCCGAACACCGACAAAACCGCCGTTTCCCTGGCACAAGCCCAGAAACGCCAACCCAATGGCCCTGCGGGCCTGCATCCTGATGCGGTCTCCATCAAGGGGTTGATCCCCGGCATGGCAATGCACTTGGCCGGCTGCTGCCATCCGCTGCCGGGCGATCGCATCGTCGGAATCGTTACCACGGGGCGCGGCGTGACCGTCCACACAATCGATTGTGAAACGCTGGAATCCGCAGCCGAAAAACCGGATCGTTGGATTGATTTGTCCTGGGATCTGAGGGACTCACCATCCGACATGCATGTGGGCCGAATCACCCTCAGCGTACTGAACACGCCGGGCAGCCTAGGGGATCTGTCGACGGTCATTGCCAAAAACAACGGTAACATCTCGAACCTAAAGATTACCCATCGATCGATGGACTTCTTCGACATGCTGATCGATGTGGAGGTCCGCAACGTGAAACACTTGACCGACATCATCGCCGCCTTGCGCGCGACGCCCTCAATCAATTCCGTCGAACGGGCCCGCGGGTAATTGCGCCGCGATCTAGCCCCAATTCTGGACTTACAGTTCCCCCCCGCCCCGAACCAATATCGTCCCCAAACACGATCACGGACAGCGTCAACCATCCAAAATTCACTCCCCGTCTGGAAAAATTCAGCACCTGCCGCATTCAGCGCAACGTGATGTATATGATAACACTGGTGGCGCCTGTGATTAGGATTCCATCCATCATCGTCATGCAGCCCTATGTCGGATCGGTGCAATGGTCATGTGGGGCTGACAAAGTTGAATTGTTGACTATATTGACCTGATGTTCGATCGACGCGATAAATTGAACGGCGGTCAACGGGTTTTAAGCTTTTTCTGGCCCACCATGGGGTGGCGTCGCATGGGCCATTATCTGAAGCACCGGATTGGCCGTATTCCCGGTTCGCCGTATGAGATTGCCGCTGGTTTCGCCTGCGGCGCGGCCATTTCCTTCTCGCCCTTCGTGGGCCTGCATTTTATCATGGGCGGGGTCTGGGCCTGGTTGATCCGCGCCAATATCATATCGTCCGCCATTGGCACTGCCGTCGGCAATCCATGGACGTTCCCCTTCATTTGGGTCTGGATTTACCAATGCGGCCTATGGCTTGGAGTCGGTGACGGTAACGCGCCAGCAGACGTCAGGCAATTGGACTTCGAGTTGCTATTGGGTAACACGATGGAGGCGATTATTGCGGGCGATCTAGATTTTTTGATTGAAACGACAGGGCTCGTTTTCTGGCCCATGCTGGTGGGCAGCGTGCCGTCAATCGTGGTCATTTGGGTCGCGGTTTATTTTCCGCTGAAAGCAATGGTAGAGAGCTATCAAAAAGCTCGCGTGCGGCGCCGAGCCGGTAGTGATGCCGCGGAGCGCCAGGCGACGCTGTCGACCGCAAAGAAGGAGACTATGTCATGAACAATCGCTTACTCCCCCTTAGATTGGGCGTGAATATTGATCATGTGGCAACCATCCGCAATGCGCGCGGGGGCGGTTTGCCCGATCCTGTTCGTGCCGCGCAGGCTGCTGCAGCGGCTGGCGCGGACAGCATTGTTGCCCATCTGCGTGAAGACCGCCGGCATATATCCGATGACGACCTGATCCGGTTATTGGAGGCAATCGAAATTCCTCTGACTCTGGAGATGGCGGCCACGGATGAGATGCTGGACATTGCGT
>CAJWVP010000126.1 GCA_913048145.1 uncultured Rhodospirillaceae bacterium | reverse complement strand
TGGTTTTCGATCGTGGTGATCCGCTCGCGCGATAGAGGGTGAGATCGGACGTAGGGATCTTGGCGTGCGAAGCTCAGAAGCTCCTGATCCTCGAGAATCTGCATGAAGGTGAGCAGTCCCTGCGCCGATTGTTTCGTTTTGTCGAGAAAACTCAATGCCGCATGGTCAGCGGCACCTTCTTGGGTTCGGCTGTAGGCTAAAAAATTGCGTTGCGCGACGGACTGTCCACCAGCGACAATGGCGGCGCCCAGATCACCGCGGCCAGTTGCGATGGCTGCTGCCCCGCCCAGAATAGTGCCGAGAATTGCCGAGGTAGTCGACTTCGAAAACGCACCACGGACCCGAGAGAGATGGCCGCCGGAGATGTGACCGGTCTCGTGGGCGATCACACCGATAATCTGATTGGCATTTTCGCTTCGCAAAAGCAGACCGGAATTCATGAAAAGTTTTTGGCCGCCAGTAACGAAAGCATTGAGTGAATCATCGTTGACGATATAAATCTCTACGGATGAAGCTTTAAGCCCAGCGATTTTGAAAATCGGCGAAGCAAATGCGCGCAACGCGTCCTCGATCTCCGTATCTTGGACTAAGCTCGCGCTAAAGACCTTCGCCGGAAACGTTGAGAGCGAGAAGCAGAGGACCAACCAGGAAGCGATGTAGAAGATGCGGCTCATCATAGACACACCAATCAAATTCGTTTTGGCGATTCTGTCATTCGTAAGGCTTAGACCACGGCGAAAAATTAGATGGCGTCGGGTTGCTCGTCAAACGACGATGCTACTGGCCTGCGCGGGATTGGTGGGATGTGAGACCATTCCGGGGGTTAGTGATGAGAACCCGATCAAGAAGGGAAAGGTCGGTTTCGTCCAAGGGTTTTACGGCGGCGTGGCCGCCGACGAACCCCATGCCGTCTTAGTCGGCCGTGATGTTTTGGCGGCGGGCGGTTCTGCGGCTGATGCAGCCGTTGCCATGTATTTCATGATGTCGGTTACCTATCCATCCGCTGCGAGCCTTGGCGGTGGTGGTCTTTGTTTGACCCGAGATGCCAAGACAGGAAAGGTCGAAACCCTGGATTTCCTCGGCCAGACAAGCAGCGGCGCTGGAGGTGTTCCGGTCAATGTTCCTGGCAATCCGCGTGGATTTTTCGCCTTGCAGGCCAAGTATGGCTCTTTGGAATGGCGGGAGATCATTCGTCCGGCGGAGAATGCCGCGCGGTTTGGTGTTCAGGTATCGCGTGCCTTTGCTCGCGAGATTGCAGCGGCCGGTCCGTCGTTTGCCGGAACATCGGGCGGGCGTCTATTGGCGTTGCAGAACGGTGGTCGTCTTCACATTGAGGGCGACACCATCATCCAGCCGGATTTGGGGGCGGTTTTGGCAATGCTTCGTTCGCGTGGCGCCGGTGCGATATACACCGGGCCCTATGCCCGACGAATGGTCGCAGCCGCGCAAGAAAGCGGCGCGGCTTTGACCTATGCGGATCTTCAGGCGTTGCGTCCTCTTTGGCGATCCGCCATTGAAGTCTTGTTAGACGTCAAGACATCGGTTTATTTGCCATTGCCACGTACACCCGCCGGAACAATGGCGGCAAAGGCCTTGGCTGCGACATTGGATAATGGTCGGTTTCAGAAAGCCGACGATGGCTTGAGAGCCCATTTGCTTGCCGAAACCATACAGCGTGCACTTGTCGATGGGGCGCGGGGGTTCAAGACTGTTAAGCCGAAAAACCGCACTGTCTACGGAGCGCAGGGGTTCAAGAATGTTGCGCCGGAAAACAATGAGCCGCGGGTTCGTCTCCCCAGTGAATACACCAATGATCTGATGGAAAGTTTTTTGGAAGACCGCGTCGTGCAACTGGCTGTCCCTACCTCGCTTCCCTCGGTCGGTTCTAGCGGTCAGGGGCAGACGAGCTTTATTGCTGTCGATAGGTTTGGTGGGGCCGTCGCCTGCTTCGTGACCATGAACAATCGCTTTGGCGTCCAGCGCGCGATGCGGGGTACAGGAATTATCATGGCGTCACCGCCAACTTCGACCGTGGCACGAGACATGTCGGCGGGATTGCTGCTTGTGTCTCAGCGCGACAGAAACGTTTTCTACATGGCTGGATCTGCGAGCGGCGGGATCGTGGGGCAGGCGGCCATTATGCAGGTCGCATTGCGAGCCGGGGGCGGTACACCGGACGATATGGATGCAGCCATTCGATCAAAACGACTGTTTAGAGATCCAAGCCGCGCTGTGACCTACGTCGAGGACGGAATGCCAATGACTGTATTGAATGGGCTGAGGAGCCGTGGTCACCAATTGCAATCATTGCCGTCTTTGGGGCGTGTGAATTTGATTTTCTGCGTAACGGGCTTACCCTCTGATAAGCCGACCTGTGGCGTCCGAAGCGATCCGCGTGGGTTCGGCCTGGGATCTTCACCAGCGTCGTGATCGAGGAAAAAATCAAATGGTTCTAAAAGTCTCGACCCGTGGCGAGGTTCCGCCGTTCATCGTTATGGACGTCATGCGTGAGGCCAACGCCATGGAAGCGGCGGGCGAACATGTGCTGCACATGGAAGTGGGTCAACCTGGTACAGGGGCGCCGCAGGGGGTGGTGGATGCCGTGCGCCGCACGGTTGGAATACAGACCCTAGGATATACGGATGCGTTTGGAATGCCCGAGCTTCGGAATCGTATAGCCCGGCACTATTGGGATTGGTATGGCGTCCAGGTTGACCCTGGTAACGTTGTCGTCACGACTGGGTCGTCCGGTGCGTTCGTCCTTTCGTTTCTGGCCGCGTTTGACTCCGGCGACAGCGTCGCGTTGGCGAGCCCTGGATATCCCGCCTACAGGAACATTCTGACCGCACTTGGCATCAGCGTTGTCGATATTCCCGTCGGTCCCAAATCCAATTTTCAGCTAACGGTCCCAGTATTGGAGGCGCTGCAAGCGTCACGTGAACGGCCGCTTGATGGGTTGATTATCGCCAGCCCCTCGAACCCGACTGGAACCATGTTGACGCCAGAGGAACTAGACGCGCTTGCGGTGTACTGTGAACGTGAAGGAATTCGTTTGGTGTCCGATGAGATTTATCACGGGATCACCTTCGGCGTGACGGCGCGGACGGCCCTTGCGACATCCGATCAAGCCATCGTCATCAACAGCTTCTCAAAGTATTTTTCTATGACCGGCTGGCGGTTGGGATGGATGATCGTTCCCAGTGATCTGCTACGCGCCGTTGAGTGCCTGGGGCAGAATTTGTTTATCTCGCCACCAACGGTGTCGCAGGTAGCCGGTGTGGCCGCTTTCGACTGCGCCGATGAGTTGGAAGAGAATATACGCCGTTATGCGGCGAATCGGGCCCTGTTGCTTGAGGAGTTGCCGAAGGCTGGTCTGCACGACCTGGCATCGTCCGACGGCGCTTTTTATATTTACGCTGACGTTGGGCATCTCACCAATGACAGCACGGTGTTTTGCCGGCGGATGTTGAGGGAAATCGGCATTGCGGCCACGCCCGGTACGGATTTTGATCCGTTCCGGGGGCAACGGTATGTCCGTTTTTCCTTTGCCGGAGAAACGATCGTCATGGAGCAGGTGGCGAGTCGGCTCCGCGACTGGCTTGCCTAACTGGACAAGAGTGCCGACCTACGTTCGGCTCCACCACCCGCGCCGCGGGTTCGCATTCTCAACCGGTTTTTCGCCGACGTTTATGACTACGGTCGAACTGGTGTTGTCGGCGTCATTCGATTCCGCATCCGCGTCCGTCGTTTCAGATGCCGCTACTTTGGTTTTCTTCGTGCGAGGTCGGCGCTTGGGCTTTTCTGTTTCTGCGGCCTCTTCGACGCCCTCCGCGTCCGCGGCTTTGCGCCGCCGGGGCTTGGGCGCTTCGGTCGCCGCATCCTCTTCAGCGCGGTCTTCGCCTTTCATTGATTGATCGTCAGAGCGTTCGTCGTCGCTACGCTTGCGGCTGCGGCTGGACCGGCGTTTCGGTTCCTTGGGCTCTTCCTCATCGGTGGAAGACGCCTCTGCCTCACCTTTATCCGGAAGGGTAATTTCCGGGATCTCCGGGGTTCCCGACGCGACCAGCGGTTCGGGCGTTTCCAACGCGCTCAACAAGGCAGGCTCAGTGGATCCCTCATCCCCGTCGGCGGCTTCTTCTTTGGTATCTGCCGTTCCCGCGTTGTCTTCGCCACGACGGTGGCGACGTCGTCCGCCCCGTCGTCCGCGACGGCGGCGGCGACCGGACTCCTTTTCGTCGAACTCGCCGGCGGCCTGCTGCTCGTCGGCACTGTCGCCGACGTTAATATCGGCCTCGTTGCCAACTAGCTCTTCGGACGCGGCGGCTTCATTCTCGTCACCCATGGTTATGTCCGCTTCATCGCGTCGGCCCCGCCGCCGGCCGCGCCGCCGACGCCGGCGTTTGCCACTCGAATCCTCACTGCCATAACTGGAGCGGGCTTCGGATTTCTTGGCCTTATTGGTGACGTCGCCTTCGTCCTCTCTTTCCATGCGGATCGCCGGTGGGATCAACGTATCGTCGCCCTCGAACGTCGCCGTCAGGCCGTACTTTTCTTCGATATCGGCCAGAGACTGGCGTTTGTTGTTGAGAACGAATAGGGCGACGCTGGTCGGCGCGTATACGGTGATTTCGCCGTCGGGCTTGCGCATGCCCTCTTCCTCGACGGCGCGAATGACCTCGACCGCGGTGGTGTCCGTGGAACGCCGAATGCCGGTGCCTTGACAGTAGGGGCAGGGCTCCGAACTCGTCTCGATGAGACTAGGGCGCAGGCGTTGACGTGACAGTTCCAAAAGACCGAAGGGACTGATGCGGCCGATCTGAATCCGTGCGCGGTCCGGCCGCATAGCTTCCTTGAGAGCCCGTTCAACTTTGCCTTGGTTGCGGTGGACTTCCATGTCGATGAAGTCGATCACGATCAGTCCTGCCAAATCCCGCAACCGTAACTGACGGGCAATCTCCTCGGCGGCTTCGATGTTGGTTCGAAGCGCCGTCTCTTCGATGTTGCGTTCCTTCGTTGAGCGTCCTGAATTCACGTCGATGGAGACCAGCGCTTCTGTCGGGTTGATAACAATGTAAGCGCCAGATTTCATGTGGACTTCCGGCGAATGAATGGTCGAAAGCTGCTCGTCGATGTTGTAGCCGTTGGTCATGGGCACGCCTTCGTCCTTGTACTTCTGGACCTTTTTGGCGTGGCTCGGAATCAGGATTTTCATGAAATCCTTGGCCATCCTGTAGCCTTCTTCCCCATGGACGATAATCTCGTCCATTTCCTTCGTGTAGAGGTCGCGAATGGACCGCTTGATGAGGTTCCCCTCTTCATGCACTAGACAGGGCGCAATGGAATTCAGCGTCATATCCCGCACTTGATTCCAAAGCCGCAATAGATAATCGTAATCGCGTCGGATTTCCGCTTTTGAGCGTTTCGCGCCGGCGGTCCGGACGATCACAGCCAGGCCTTCGGCGATACCCAGTTCGTTGACGACGGACTTCAAGCGCTTGCGATCGGCCACACTGCCGATTTTTCGAGAGATTCCGCCGCCACGATCCGTATTCGGCATCAAGACACAGTACCGTCCAGCCAACGACAGGAAAGTCGTCAACGCCGCGCCCTTGGTTCCGCGCTCCTCTTTCACTACCTGGATCAGCAAGATTTGCCGGCGTTTGATGACTTCTTGAATCTTGTAATTGCGTCGAAGCTTGGCTGGTCGCCGCGCCTCAATCTCTTCGCTGTCGTCGCCGCCCAAGGTTTCGACAGCTTCACCATCCTCGGGCTCGGTCTCGTCGTCTTCGGCGGCCCGAGCTGCTTCCGCTTCTGCGCGAGCTTCTGCCATCAACGCCTCGCGATCCGCGACAGGAATCTGGTAATAGTCAGGATGAATTTCGTTAAACGCAAGGAAGCCGTGGCGATTTCCACCGAAATCGACAAATGCCGCCTGAAGGGATGGTTCGACGCGGGTTACTTTGGCTAGATAGATGTTTCCTTTAAGGGGACGTCGGGATTCAACCTCGACGTCGAAATCTTCCAGCTTGTTCTTGTTGACGACCAGCACCCGGGTTTCTTCCGGATGTGAGGCGTCGATGAGCATTCTCTTCGTTGCCATTAAATTCAAAGCTCCAAGGCGACCGCCTGCAGTACATGGTTAGTTGTTCAGGAAAGCCGCGTGTTTTCAGAAAGCCAGTGGCGGCTGCGGCATGGCACACGGCCGACAAAGTCGATCCGTTAATAGTCTTCATGATCCGCGCTGCTCGGTCCGGCATGGTGAAACAAACCTGTGAGGTGTGTGTCTTCAACTTCGACTGACATAGTTTCTGCCTGAATGGGCTAGCTTTTAAACTCGACCGGACGAATGTCGTCAGCGGCGCTAGACCCGGATCCAACCATTATGTTAAGTCGATTCGCTGTTAACATAACGGTAGTATTTTGTTTCGACAATGCTGAAGTCGTGGGTTTGCGTCCAACGCGACACAATTGTCGTTTGCGAAGGGCGTCCGGAGGACCGTATATTTCGAAGATGAATGCGTTTTGTTCACTATATATGGTGGTTGCGAACAGTATTTCGCGTCCACTTGTCCCATATTTGACGGCGGTTTTTGTATGCGTCGTATCCCACGGTGCTCTGGCGGCACCGGTGGTGACGGACATCCGGATCGGCGCACAGCGCGACGTAACCCGGATTGTGTTTGAATTTACCGACGCCATGAACGCCCGGGTGTTCGCGCTCGCTGCCCCCTACCGCGTGGTTATCGATTTGCCCGAGGTGGGTTGGCGCCTGCCGCCCCGCCCGTTGCCGAGTGCCAGCGGCGTATACGATAAACTGCGGTATGGTCTCTACAAACCCGGCAATTCCCGGGTCGTTCTCGATCTCTTGCAACCGGCGCGGATCCGCAACGCCTTCATGTTGGCCCCTAATGGCGCCAACGGTTATCGGTTGGTTCTTGAGTTGAGAGCTACCAGTCGAGCCAAGTTTTTGGCGGCGAAGAAAACCGGCCCCATCATGTTGTCATCAAACGCCCTTGTGCGTATGCCGGCACAATCTGTATCAGCGCCAACCAAACGTGTTCGACAATTACCTCCGACTATTCGTGCCGCCAAACGAGCAAACGTGAAGAAGGCCGTGCCACAACAGGATGCCCGGTTCCCATTGGCGCCGCGCAAACCCGACTTTAGGCCCAAGCGCCCACGCTACACAGTGGTCATTGATCCGGGACACGGCGGTGTCGATCCGGGGACCATTGGCGCGACGGGTACCTATGAGAAGCACATTGCGCTTTCCATGTCGCGGGCGATCCGCGAAGCGTTGAAGAAATTCGGGATCTACCGTGTAAAATTGACCCGCGACCGCGATATTTTCATCCCGCTCCGCGAACGCATCGAGATCGGGCGAGAAGCTGGCGCCGATCTGTTCATTTCGGTTCATGCGGATTCCATCAGGAAACCGAACATCCGCGGCGCGTCCGTTTATACCTTATCGGAGCGCGCATCGGATAAGGAAGCTGCCGCTCTCGCCGAAAAAGAGAACAAAGCGGACCTGATCGCCGGTATTGACCTTTCCGAGAATTCCCAGGAGGTCACCAACATCTTGATCGATTTGGCGCAACGGGACGCAATGAACCAATCGGCACGTTTCGCCAGTATTTTAGTCGGTGAGTTGAAACAGCGGATTAAACTGCTGCGGAACACCCATCGGTTCGCTGGATTTGCCGTCTTGAAAGCTCCGGACGTGCCGTCAGTCTTATTGGAAGTGGGTTTTCTCTCCAATGTTCGCGACGAGCGAGCCCTGAAGACGCCCGCATATCGTAAGAAAATTGCCCTGGGCGTAGCAAAAGCCGTGAACAGATACTTCCAACGGGTCGAACAAGCGTCGCAGCGTTGAGGTTCCCTGATCCGTCATATTCCCGACAGATTTCGGTGTTATTTACTTTTTTAATGAGTTGCTTCGGCCTGATCGCAAGCAAATGTAACGTGTTGGGAAACTAGCCACGGCGTATTGGAAGAGGGTATCGAAATTATGATTCGAGCCATTTTGACCACGTTGGGATTGTTCGTTCTGGTG
>CAJWVP010000125.1 GCA_913048145.1 uncultured Rhodospirillaceae bacterium | reverse complement strand
TGGCAAAGGGTGAATTTGGGCTGGCTTTCTGTTTTGAGCGTTTCTGCTGTGCGCCTGTGCGGCCGGCCTCCGGTTTTTGGCGGCGGAACTTGAGTGCGTCGTCCTTGACGTGGTGGCGATAGCCCAGGCGCTTCAGGACCTCCGTCATGTCCTCGATGCCACATCCAATCAGGTTCATGAGGTCTACGGGCGGCGGAAATGCGCCGGGACGGCTCAACTCCCAAGCGCCGGCGGCGACGCGTTCGACAATATCCACGCGCACCGCCAGTTTGCCCAGGGGTCGGTAGCCGATGGCCTCGTAGAAGGCGTCCGGCACGGTTCGTTCCATGCGCACTGACATTCGGCCCGGGCTGGGCACGGGGGTGCCACGGCGATCATGGTTGAGGTCATACAACATACCTCGAAGGGCCACAGCGGCTGGCTTCAGCAGCGCTGGTGCCAGGACCGATTCCCGCTCGATACGGATACCGATCTGGCGCAGCAACTGGCGGTCCTTTCGTTCAAGTCCGGAAATTGCGTTCACCGCCGCTGCTCGGGGCATGGAGCCCAGATGTTCGCGCAGTTGGAAAAGAATGCCGCGCGCTGGACCTTTGGGTAAGGTTCCTGGATCCGCGTAGAGCGGGCCCAGGCGGGTTTCCAGATACCGGCTTAGCCAGCGCGCTAGCCGTTTGGTCACGGCGTCGCGCTGTTCGGAGGACAGGAGATCATAGGCCGGGACCTTGATTTGCGGTGCGAGTAGCGTAGCGCCTTTCTCGACCGTCGCCAGTCGCGCGCCCTTCCAATGGATCGCCGGTTTGCTGGCCGGTTCTAGGAGCAGTACGAACTGGTCGTCGTTGGCGTTGACGCATTTGGCGACACGGATCTCGATTTCCTGTCGCAGCGCCTGTCCGGCGGCTCGGTCGATGGCCTTGGCGCTAACGTCTGGATCGCTGGCAGCCGTGCTAGTGTCCGCTAGGAACTTGAACCCGTCCAGATGGCCGACGGGATGACCCTCAACGATCACTTCCCCATCGGTCTTCACCGCCGCCAAAAAATCCGCCTTGTCTTTCAGGCGTTTCACCAACACGGCCGTACGGCGGTCTACGAAGCGTTGAGTGAGACGGTCGTGAAGGGTGTCGGACAGGCGGTCCTCGATAGCGCGGGTCCGATCCTGCCAGTGGGCCGTATCGGCCAGCCAATCCGCCCGGTACGCGATATAGATGAGGGTCCGGACCCCGGCGATCCGTTGGGTCAGGGTGTCGATATCGCCGTCCATACGGTCATGGTGTTTGATCTGGCCGGCGATCCAATCCGTGGGGATGCGCTCGTCGCTGGTTCTGAGATAGCGGTAGAGGACGGAAAGCAGTCGGACGTGGGCGTCGCTCATAACCTTGCGGAAATCTGGCACCCGACAGATCTCCCACAGAAGACGGACGGCGTCTGGGTTATTGGCCAGTTCGGCGATGTCTGGGTCGTCCAAAAGGGCGCGGAGAGCGCGTTCGTCATCCGCCTCCCGGGCCCTGACCAAGCCCGGTTTGTCCGGGGGTAGGGCAAGGCTGTGGCGCAGGCGTTCCGTCGATTGGAAATCAAGACGCCAATTCCGCCAATAGACCCGGCGCAAGGGCTCGAACTCATTATTCTCCAGGGCTTGGACAAGATCTTCTTCGAAGCCGCCCACCTCTGTCGTCGTGCCAAAGGTGCCGTCCGCCATGTGACGCCCGGCACGGCCGGCAATCTGCGCTAGTTCTGTGGGGCCTAGGGCCCGATTCAGGCGGCCATCAAACTTCCGGGTGCCGGTGAAGCAGACGTGGTCGATATCCATGTTCAGGCCCATGCCGATGGCGTCCGTGGCCACGAGGTAGTCCACCTCGCCATCCTGGAACATGGCCACCTGGGCGTTGCGGGTGCGCGGGCTTAGTGCGCCCATAACCAGGGCTGCGCCGCCGCGTTGGCGGCGCACCAGTTCGGCAATGGCGTAGACATCCGGCGCCGAGAAAGCTACCAGTGCGCTACGTGCCGGTAGGCGCGCTGTTTTTTTTGGTCCTGTGTAACTCAGCGTCGACATGCGGGGACGGGTTTGGAACTCCACGTCGGGTACCAGGGTGCGGATCAGTGGTCGCATGGTCTCGGCGCCCATGAACATGGTCTCAAACTCGCCGCGGGCCCGCAAAAGGCGCTCGGTGAAGATGTGTCCTCGGTCCGGATCGGCGCACATTTGAACTTCGTCCAGGGCCAGAAAGGCGACGGGGCGGCTCAGCGGCATGCTCTCCGCCGTGCACATAAAGTACTTAGCCCGCGGCGGCAGGATCTTTTCCTCTCCGGTGATCAGGGCCACCTGGCCACTACCTTTGATGGCCACGGCGCGTTCATAATTTTCCCGTGCCAGAAGGCGGAGGGGAAACCCGATCATCCCCGACTCATAAGCCAGCATGCGCTCCATGGCGAAGTGGGTCTTGCCCGTGTTGGTCGGGCCAAGAACCGCAAGGATGCGTCCGCGATCCGTGGGCATATGCATGCCTTAAACATCGCGTTTCAAATGGCCAAGTGCAAGAGCGTACAGGGAAATACATCTGTATGAACGGTCATATTATATTCTTGGTTGCCTTTCGAATTATCCTGGGTGGACTGATGGGAAGTTTTGTTTCCATCGAATGATGCGGCACGTCATAGAGGAACGGGACTGGGCGATATTGCAAACACTCCTTTTGGAAAAACCTGGTGGTTCTCTTTTGCACGCTGGTGGTGGCAACCGTTGCGGGCGTCTATTACTTCCGGCGTTTGGGTTGAGGGATGGTGGCGGCTCTAACCTCCAACGGCAGGACCCGCCTGCCGGTCGCCAGTAATGGCGAACATAGTTACGACCATTTTGTCGATAACCAAGAGGATCTGTGCGAAGTCCATGACCGGGGTATCTTCGGATCAGACCTGGCGCTCAGTGAGTATGGGCCAGTGCCGTCGCCAGCCCTTGGCTGCCAGACGCGCTCTATAGACATCCATCTTGCCCCGCGCCGCCGGCGTCGGGCGTATAACGCCGGCCAATAGATCTCCGGTCCCGTGGGGTGCGAGCAGGCTGAGTGTGTTATCCGCCGCCAGGTGGACGGCGACGCAGGTGGGCGTCTCGATCCAGTGGGCGATGGCCTGTTCCGTGGTCCGGTACGGACGTTCCCCGTTCTTGATGTGCATGCGCGCCACGTTAGTTACCGACCAGGGAACATCTGCCATGACGCGGGTGAGCTGGCGTTCTAGTTGGTTGTCCCGGCGCGGGTTGAGGCGGTGGGGATCGCAATGGACTACGTCGATATCAGCCAGTGGGCTCTGGTCCGTGAACCCGTGCTGGTAGTCCCAGACGGCAGCGCGGATGAAGCCCGCGCCGATGGCCCAGTCCTTAAGGTTCAGCGCCCGGACGGCACGGAGTATGTCCGTACGCCAGGCATCGGACTGGATCAGGCCGAGGATAAAGGAAGCGTCGGCGTCGGCGCTCAGCGCGTCGGTACCGGCTCGTCGCCGGAATAATCGTAGAAGCCCCGGTCCGACTTGCGGCCCAGCCAGCCGGCCTCCACGTATTTCACCAACAGCGGGCACGGCCGGTACTTGGTGTCGGCCAGCCCCTCGTGCAGCACGTGCATGACTGCCAGGCAGGTATCTAATCCGATGAAGTCCGCCAGCTCGAGCGGCCCCATGGGGTGGTTGGTGCCGAGCTTCATGGCGGTGTCGATGGCCTTCACGGAGCCGACCCCCTCATAGAGCGTGTATACGGCTTCGTTGATCATCGGGAGCAGGATGCGGTTGACGATGAAGGCCGGGAAATCCTCGGCGTTGACCGCCTTTTTACCCAGCTTTTCAGTCACCTGACGGACCCGTTTGTAGGTGTCTTCCTCTGTGGCGATGCCCCGGATCAGCTCTACCAGTTCCATGCGTGGCACCGGGTTCATGAAGTGCATGCCGCAGACCTGGCCCGGCCGGTCCGTTTGCGCGGCCAGCCGCGTGATCGAGATGGACGACGTGTTTGTTGCGATCAGCGTACCCTCGTTGACGTTGTCACAAAGCGTCTTGAAGATCGCCTTCTTTACGTCCTCGTCCTCGGAGGCGGCCTCGATGACCAGGTCGCAATCCTTGAACCCATCATAGGAAGAGCCCGTTGCGATGCGCTTCAGCGCGCGGTTGCGGACATCTTCCTCTATGCGTCCTCGGGCCACGTCCCGGTCCATGTTGCGGATCAGCTTCTCAAGGCCCTTGGAGACCGCCTCGTCCGTCTGGTCGATCAAATAGACGTCATAGCCCGACGCCGCGCACACGTGCGCGATACCGCTGCCCATCTGGCCGGCGCCGATAACCCCAATCTTTTGAATGTCATCGCTCATGGTTGGGTTCCTGATTTTGATGTTGTTGGCTGTGAGGTTGTTACTTGTCCAATTCAGCGGACAGTTCCGGCACCGCTTCGAAGAGGTCCGCTACCAGGCCGTAGTCGGCGACCTGGAAGATCGGCGCTTCCTCGTCCTTATTGATTGCAACAATTACCTTGGAGTCCTTCATACCGGCCAGGTGCTGGATAGCGCCCGAGATGCCGACCGCCATGTAGAGGTCCGGCGCGACGACCTTGCCGGTTTGCCCAACCTGGTAGTCGTTCGGCACGAAGCCTGCGTCTACGGCGGCTCGCGACGCGCCGACGGCGGCGCCCAGCTTGTCCGCGACCTCTTCCAGCATGGGGAAGTTGTCGCCGGACTGCATACCGCGCCCGCCCGAGATGACGATGCCGGCGCTTGTCAGTTCTGGGCGCTCGGAAACGGTGAGCTCCTGACCGACGAAGCTGGACAGACCCGCGTCATCGGCGGCATCCACGCTTTCGACAGCGGCGCAACCGCCCTCGGTGGCGGCCGCGTCAAAGGCGGTGGTGCGCACGGTTATGGCCTTGGTGGCGTCGGATGACTGCACGGTCGCCATGGCGTTGCCAGCGTAGATCGGGCGCACGAACGTGTCGGCGCTTTCCACGGCCGTGATGTCGGAGATCTGCGCCACATCCAAAAGCGCGGCGACCCGAGGCATGACGTTTTTGCCGCCTGTGGTGGCGGGGGCCAGGATGTAGCCGTAGTCGCCGGACAGGTTGACAATCAGCGCGGCCAGGTTCTCGGCCAGGCCGTTGGCGTAAAGCTCGCTATCGGCGACTAAAACCTTCGCGACGCCGGCGACCGTGGCGGCCGCGTCGCCAACGGCGGCACAGCCCGATCCGGCGACCAGGACGGTCACGTCGCCCAATGCCTTGGCGGCGGTGACTGTGTTGAGGGTGGCGGGCTTCAGCTCAGCGTTGTCGTGTTCGGCAATAACTAGGACGCTCATCAGATCACCTTCGCTTCGTTCTTCAGTTTTTCAACTAGTTCGGCCACGCTCTCGACGATGACGCCAGCTTCGCGCCCAGCGGGCTCGGTCACCTTTAGCGTGGTCAGGCGCGGTGCCGTGTCGACGCCCAGGTCACCTGGGCTTATGGTGTCGATGGGCTTTTTCTTCGCTTTCATGATGTTCGGCAGGCTGGCGTAGCGCGGCTCGTTTAGGCGCAGATCCGTGGTGATCACGGCCGGCATCTTAAGCGCCAGCGTTTCCAGACCGCCGTCCACCTCGCGGGTGCAGTTTACCGTTTCACCGTTGAACTTGAGTTCGGAGGCAAATGTACCCTGGGCCCAGCCCAACAGTGCGGACAGCATCTGCCCTGTCTGGTTGCTGTCGTCATCAATGGCCTGTTTGCCGACGATGACCAGGTCAGGGTTTTCCTTCTCGACGATGGCCCTCATGAGCTTGGCCACGGCCAGGGGTTGCAGTTCGTCGTCGGTCTCCAACAAGATGCCCCGGTCCGCGCCCATAGCGAGCGCCGTGCGGATGGTTTCCTGGGACTGTGATGGGCCCATGGAGACAGCGATCACTTCCTCGGCGGTACCGGCTTCCTTCATGCGAACCGCTTCCTCGACGGCGATTTCATCGAAGGGGTTCATAGACATCTTGACGTTGGCCGTTTCGACCCCCGTCTGATCGGATTTGACGCGGATCTTGACATTGTAATCAACGACCCGCTTCACGGCGACGAGAACTTTCATGGGATTTCCTGCACAAACCAAAAAAAACAGCGGCATAAAACCGAATGATGCGGAGGCGAAGGCGCCCCGAAGTCATGACTCCAGTAGTCCCATAATTCCTTAGGGTCCATCGCTTTTCGCGCTGCACAATAGGAGTGCGTGCAGGGTGGGTCAAGATGGGTTTGTGTCAGTGAAATGACAGGGTGGCGGAGGGCATTCCGACTTTTACTTGGGTCCCGGAATTATTAACTCAAAGAAAATCCTGATCGGTCCTGGTCCGCCATTGATCGACAATTCGGAAATAAGCGCGTGGCAATCCGGAGGTATGTAAAGAAACAACCAGCTTGCACGCTGCCGATCAGGATGTTGATGGATATTTGAACCTTGCCATGAGGCCTCAAGCCTTTGAACCCACCAAATATGATGCTGTCATCTCCCGATAGTCAGAATGCGACCGTGATTTCATATCCTTCGTGGTTCCTGGAGTGCTCAGGTTCGTTTTGTGCCCGCTGGCGGAGCGAAGTGGCGGCAGCGTTACTGGTTTGCCCCCGGCTCCCAAAGCACGTCCAGTTTGCCGCCGTCGTTGACGTGGCGGGACAGAACGAACAGGTGGTCGGAGAGGCGATTGGTGTATTTCATGACCTCTTCGGTGACCGGTTCGACAGTGGCCAACTCGGTCAGAAGGCGTTCGCAGCGGCGGACCACCGTGCGGGCAAGGTGAAGGTGTGCGCCGGCAGGCGTGCCGCCTGGGAGCACGAAGGAGTTCAAGGGCTCCAGAGTTTCGTTCATGGCGTCGATTTCCGCCTCCAGGCGCTCCACCTGCGCCATGGTGACCCGGAGCGCGCCGTCCTTGCGTTCCGCGTCCGGCGGCGTACAGAGATCGGCGCCCACGTCGAAGAGGTCGTTCTGGATACGGGCCAGCATGGCGTCGGCCTCGCCCTCCGTATGCAGGCGCGCGATGCCGATGATGGCGTTGGCCTCATCGGAGGTGCCGTACGCGGCGACCCTGAGCGAATGCTTCGCGACCCGCTTGCCGCCGCCCAAGGAGGTTTCCCCCTTGTCGCCACCACGGGTGTAGATCTTTGAAAGAGTGACCATGGCGGGCTCCTATTTTCCCAGGATGACGAACAAGAGTATGGCGAAGAACAAGAGCGCGAGGCCCTGTAACAGGACGCGCAGGCGCATGAGCTTGTTGGAATTCTTCTTGTAGAACTCACCGTGCACGGCGAAGGAGACGACGCCGATTACCAACACCAAAAGAGTGCCCAACATGGCGGCGCCGAGAAGGAATGCTAAGAACGGGTCCATAGAGGGTATATAGGCTGTTGCCACAGAGCTGCCAAGCAAGAGGCGCGAGATCTGGGGACGGACGGGTTAGCCAGGCCGAGTTATTTTCACACGTCTTACTGATCCCATGCTTCTCGGTAAGCAGATTCGAGCCTCTTCACGAACCCCGCCCCATCCGTCAACCCCCGGTCCGCGATCCGGTCACGCAGGCCCGCGCGGACATCGGCGAGGGTGTCCAGTTCCCCCGCCTTCGCCGCCGCCAGCGTTATATAGGCGTCGCGGTCGGGCGCGATCCAATCCTCAAGTCCTAGCTTCGTCATCAGGCTCACGCCCACCCGCGCGGCGTGCCAATCGCCGGCCAGGGTTACCGTCGGCACGCCCATCCACTGCGCCTCGCAGGTTGTCGTAGTGCCGTTGTAGGGGAAGGTGTCGAGGGCGATGTCGACGAGGTGATAGGCGGCCAGTGGCGAGCCGTCGATGATCCAGCCGAGGCATTTGATGCGCGCGGGGTCGATGCCGTACCTGGCGAAGGCGCCGGTGAGGCGCGCCACCGTGGCTTCGTCGCGGAGTGCCTTCGCCTTGAGGACCAGGCGTGACCCCGGAACCGCGTCCAAAATGGCCGCCCAGGTTTCGATCACCGTCGTATTCACCTTTGCGAGGTTGTTGAAAGAACCGAAGGTGACGCCCGCGCCAATATAAGCGGGCAAGGAGGCCACGTCCGGTGCGTTGTCGTCCGGGCGATAGCAGAGAAAACCTCCATCGAGGCGCAGTAGTGCCTCGCAG
>CAJWVP010000124.1 GCA_913048145.1 uncultured Rhodospirillaceae bacterium | reverse complement strand
CCGCCGGTGCGCGAGCAGCCGCTTCGCACACGGGCTCTCTGGCCGGCGAGGATGCGGTGTTCGATGGTGTTGCCCGCCAGCGCGGCGTCATTCGGGCTCGGAACGAAGTGCATATGCTCGATTTGGTATCGGCCTTCGCGCACAGCGACGTGCCTGAAGGCAACGGCATTGCGATTGTCACCCAATCCGGCGGCGCCGGTGTGCTGATGGCGGATCGCGCCGAGGAACTGGGGCTGACGGTCCCGGAACTTGGCGGGGCCACGAAGGAAAAGTTGCTGAACGTGATCCCAGATTTTGGCGCCACGGGAAACCCGGTGGATATCACCGGGCAATTCCTGGCCGAACCCAAGATCATGACTGAGAGCGTCCGATTGGTGTTGGCCGATCCCGAAGTCCACTTGGGCATTGTCTGGCTGCAGTTGATGCACGGCTATGCGAACCTATTGGTCGACGTGTTCAAGGAAATCAAGGCGCACGCAACCAAACCGTTCCTAGTGTGTTGGTTGGAGGCGCCTGAACAGGCCCTTACGGCGCTCCGCGACGGCGGCATTTGCGTCATCGATGGTACAGAGCGGGTCGTCGATGCGGCGGCTGGACTGGTCGCGTTTGGTGAAGCCCGCCAAAGGATTACTGCCGCGCCGTTGCCGGCCTTTCCAAAAACGGCACCGTTGCCCGATGATGTTGGGCCTGTGCCGTCTGTGGAAGCTTGGCAACGGTTAAAGGCGTCAGGTTTGCCGCTGGTCGATTGTGCGCTTGCGGCCGATGCAGAGGCTGCGGTTGTCGCGGCCGAAGGCATTGGGTTTCCCGTCGCCGTGAAGATCGAATCACCGGACATCCCTCACAAAATGGATATTGGCGGGGTGTTGTTGGGGCTTGGCGATAGTGATGCCGTGCGGGTCGCGGCCGAAACCATCATTCAAAATGCCGTGACGCAGGTGCCCGAGGCAAGGATCGACGGCTTGTTGGTACAGGCCATGGCACCGGCGCGGACCGAGATGGTGCTTGGCCTACGTCATGATCCAGCCTTTGGTCCAGTCCTCATGGTGGGTCTGGGCGGCATCTTCGTCGAGGTCTTGAAAGACGTCGCCTTCGCTCAGGCGCCGCTAAGTCGAGATGACGCGAAATTGATGCTCGACCAATTGGCGGGGAAGGCCGTCCTGGACGGTGCGCGCGGTCAACCGTCGGTTGATAAACGCGCGTTAATCGATACCCTGTGCGCCCTTTCCGATTTCGCGGCCGCAAACCCCGATGTGGTCGAATTGGACCTAAACCCGGTGTTCGCCGGACCGGATGGGATGCTGGCGGTAGACTGGCTGATGATGTCAACGAATGGGAGGAAATGAATATGCCCCTGGTCTTGTTGGAACGACCGGAAGATCACATCGCGCTGTTGCGCATGAACCGGCCGGACGCAATGAACGCACTGAGCACGGCCGTTCGCGAAGAACTGAGTGATCATTTCGAGGCTTTGAGTGATGATGATGACATTCGCGTCATCATCATCACAGGTAACGAGAAAGTCTTTATTGCCGGCGCTGACCTGAAGGAAATGGCGAGCCGGGGAACGATCGATTGGAGCTTGTTCGATGCGCGCCGAATGAATCGTGCCATTTCAGCGTGTCCGAAGCCGATAATTTCGGCAATTAACGGATTTGCGCTTGGCGGTGGCTGTGAGATTGCCATGTCGACGGACATCATCATCGCCGGCGAAGGTGCACAATTCGGTCAGCCGGAAATTCGCGTCGGGATCATTCCTGGCGCCGGTGGCACCCAGCGACTGGTCCGAACCGTGGGTAAATACCGCGCCAACATGATGCTATTGACCGCGGATTTTGTCAGCGCTGCCGCAGCGCTGGAAATGGGTCTGGTGAGCGAAGTAGTGCCTGATGAAGAAGTGGAAACCCGCGCCTTGGAGGTCGCTCGCAAGATCACTCGAATGCCGCCGCTTGCGGTGAAGCTGACCAAGGAAGTGGTTAATGCGGGCATGGATGCATCTTTGGAGACCGGCCTGCTTTTGGAGCGCAAGGCATTTGAGATCCTGTTCTCGTCGGAGGATCAAAAAGAGGGAATGCAGGCCTTTATTGAGAAGCGCCGTCCGGAATACAAAGGCAAGTAAGGAAATCATTACATGACCATCGATGCGAATAGCGACGATCTGATCCTCGGCGTCGCCGGCGCCGGCGCCATGGGGCGCGGTATCGTGCAGGTAGCCGCTGCCGGCGGCTGCAAGGTGGTGTTGTTCGACACCAACGCAGACGCGGCCAAAGAAGCAGTCGACTTCGTTGGCAACATGCTGAACCGCAACGTGGAAAAGGGCCGGATGGCCGAAGAGGATGCCCAGGCCGCCATCGCCAATATCGAGGTGGTGGAGTCGCTGGCCGGCTTCGCACATTGCCAGATTGTCATCGAGGCAGTGGTCGAGAACCTTGAAATCAAGAATGTCGTCTTCCGCGAGATCGAGGCGGCCGTCAGCGATGACACTATCATCGCGTCGAATACCTCGTCCCTGTCGGTAACCACCATTGCGGCGGCTTGCGTGCGGCCTGAACGTGTCGCCGGGATGCATTTCTTCAATCCCGTGCCGCTCATGAAGCTGGTCGAGGTGATCGACGGCGTTCGAACGGCACCGCACGTTGCTGGAGTGCTCATGGATCTCGGCAAGCGAATGACCCGCACGCCGGTACATGTGAGAGATGCGCCAGGCTTTCTCGTCAACCAAGTGGGGCGTGGCTACAACATCGAATGCGCACACATCGCGTCCGACGGTGTCGCCGGTTATGCGGACATCGACCGCATCTGCCGTGACGCTGTGGGTTTTCGCATGGGGCCCTTTGAGTTGATGGACCTGACGGCTGTGGACGTGACCCATCCGGCGACAAATCTCATCTATGAACAGTTCTACCACGAACCCCGATTTCGGCCCGCGACGCTTATGCAGATGCAATTGGACGCTGGGCTCCTGGGCCGCAAGGTGGGTCAAGGGTTCTATTTGTACGAAGACGGCAAGGCGCAGGTTGCTGACGAAGCGCCAGCGCCGGACTTCGACGGTCGGCCCGTCTGGATCAGCAAGGTAGAGCAGGAAGCCTATGAAAAATTGGCAGCTATCGTGCATGATTCCGGGGCGATGTTAGAAAGCGACGATACGCCCAGCGACGACGCCCTCATTCTGGTTACGCCCGTCGGTGGCGACGCAACAGATTGCGCCGTGGTCGAAGGCTTGGATGCGGAACGCACGGTCGCTGTTGATACGCTCTTCGGCCTGGACAAGCGCCGTACGCTCATGAAGACCGCGGTGAGCCGCGCCGACGTGGCAGATGCAGCGCATGGCCTGCTGGGCGGGGGCGACGTGCCGGCTACGGTCATCGGTGATACGCCCGGGTTCATCGCCCAGCGCGCCGTAGCTGCCATCTGCAACATCGGTTGCTCGGTGGCCCAGGCCCGGACGGCGACGCCTGAGGACATCGACATGGCGGTTGTTCTGGCGCTGAACTACCCCATGGGACCGCTAGCTTTTGGGGACTCTATCGGTGCTGGAACAGTGTTGAAAATTCTCAGGAACATTCACCGGCTGACTGGCGATCCCCGTTACCGGCCGGTGCCGTGGCTTCGACGCCGTGCCGAATTGGGTATTTCGCTGACAACGCTGGAAGCCTAGAAAAAAATCTCAAGAGAGGAACGAAATCATGCTGAATGCATACATTTACAACGGTGTCCGAACGCCCTTTGGGCGAAACGCCGGCGCCCTTTCGAAAGTCCGACCAGACGACATGATGGGTGTAGTGATCAAGGAAGTGGTCGACCATTCAGCCTTTGACGCCGCCGACATCGACGACGTCAACATCGGATGCGGCAACCAAGCGGGTGAGGACAGCCGCTGCGTCGCGCGCCATGCGGCCCTATTGGCTGGCCTGCCAATCGAGATCCCGGGCAGCGTTGTGCAACGGAACTGCGGGTCAGGAATGAATGCCATTATGTCAGCGGCTCATGCCATCACCTGCGGAGAGGGTGATCTGTTTGTTGCCGGGGGCGTAGAAAGTATGACCCGCGCACCATTTGTAGTTGGGAAGGCGGAGACCGCTTTTGCAAAATCTTTCCCGAGTTTCGAGAGCTCGCTCGGCGCGCGTTTTCCAAATCCAAAGATCGAGAACGAGTTCGGTGCTGATACCATGCCTGAGACCGCTGACAACCTGGCCCGCGAGTTTCAGTTGAGCCGTGAGGAGGTGGATAATTTCGCCGCCGGCAGCCAATCCAGGTACGCCATGGCCAAGGCCGACGGCTTCTACGATGAAGAACTTATGACCATCACGGTACCGGGTGGACGAAAGAATCCGGACGTGGACGTCAGCGAAGACGAGCATCCGCGGCCCGGAACAAACGTGGAGAAGTTGAGCGGAATGCAGACCTTGTTTGCAGACGGCGTGACCACGGCAGGGAACGCATCAGGTATCAACGATGGTGCGGCTGCGGTGATCGTCGCCAGCCTGGAGAAAGGCGAGCAGGCAGGCGCACAACCCATGGCCCGCATCCTCTCCACGGGTGTCGCCGGTGTTGAGCCCCGGATCATGGGCTACGGCCCCGTTCCCGCAGCTCAGAAGGCGCTCGACCGCGCCGGTCTCACCTTGGCCGACATGGATGTGGTGGAAATTAACGAAGCCTTCGCTGCCCAAGTGTTGGCGTGTATGAAGGGCCTCGACATGGCCTTTGATGATTCACGCATCAATCCGAACGGCGGAGCCATTGCCATCGGCCATCCCCTGGGGGCATCTGGGACACGTATTGCCCTCACCGCGACCCGCCAGCTGCATCGCACGGGCGGCCGCTACGCCCTAATCTCTATGTGCATCGGAATCGGCCAGGGCATCGCCATGGTACTGGAAAGGGTCTAATCATGGCTGACGGTAAATCCACCTTTGCCTGGGACGATCCGTTACTCCTTGACGATCAACTCACGGAAGAAGAGCGGATGGTCCGCGACATGGCTCGGCGCTTCGGCGAGGATCGCCTGATGCCGGTGATCCTGGAATGGAACCGCCATGAGGACTTTGATCGCGACCTTATGAAGGAGTTTGGTGAGCTGGGTTTCCTCGGCGGTGTCCTGGAGGGTTACGGTTGTCCGGGGCTAGGCCATGTAGCCTACGGTCTGCTGTGTCGAGAGCTGGAACGTATCGACACTGCATTCCGCTCCGCCGTGGGCGTTCAGTCCGGCTTAGCCATGGGTGCTATCCACGGTTACGGCTCGGAGGAACAGAAACAAAGATTTCTTCCGAAAATGGCGACCGGCGAGCTTATTGGATGTTTTGGTCTGACTGAGCCTGATCACGGGTCCGATCCGTCCGGCATGAAGTCTCGCGCAAAGAAAGACGGGAACGGGTATCGGCTAACGGGTAACAAGATTTGGATCACCAATTCGCCGCTGGCGGATGTTTTGGTGGTCTGGGCCAAGGATGACGATGAAAAATTTGGCGGCTTCATTCTGGAGCGCGGCATGGAGGGCCTTCAAACTCCGAAAATCGAAGGCAAATTCGGTGCGCGGGCGTCGTCCACGGGCGAAGTGGTCATGGACAACGTGTTTGTTCCTGAAGAGAATCGCCTGACGGAGGTCAAGGGGCTAGGCGCAGCCTTGTCTTGCCTGAGCCGGGCGCGTTTCGGTATCAGCTGGGGCGCCATGGGCGCGGCGGAGTTCTGCTGGCATGCGGCGCGCCAATACGTCATAGACCGGGAACAATTTGGTCGTCCCTTGGCGGCGAACCAATTGATCCAGAAGAAACTTGCGGACATGCAGACGGATATAGCCTTGGGTTTGCAAGGCGCGCTTCGTGTTAGCCGTCTCCAGGAAGAGGGCCGTGCTACACCGGAGATGATTTCTTTGGTCAAGCGCAACAACACGCAAAAGGCGCTAGAGGTTGCCCGCCAGGCCCGGGATATGCATGGTGGCAATGGCATTTCCGACGAATACCATATTATTCGCCATATGCTGAATATGGAGGTTATTAATACCCTCGAGGGCTCATATGATATCCATACGCTGATCCTGGGGCGTGCCCAAACGGGTATCAATGCGTTCGGCAACTGAGACTTTCACTTGTTATATGAAACTCAGACTAATGTATTAGGGTTTTATGAGGCTACAAGCTCACCTCTAGATCAACGGGTGAAATCAAATTTTTCCCACAAATAGCTGTTCCGAGAATTTGATCTATGCCGACTTTTTTGGCGTTGGTACTAAGGCTATTAGTCTGAGTGCGCGGGCTGGTAGGCAGCGACGGGGCCCTGGGTCCCACATCATGAATGTTGTCTAGCGATAGTGTTCACAGGTGCTTTTCCCTGAGCACGAAAGAGCTTGAAATGGATGCTTACGGTGATCAACTCTCACTATACAAGCTCAAATCAAAACGTGTTGACGGTTCGAAATTATGCAATAGGGCTTTTACGGTCACTCAGATCGACCTCTCTGGTTCAATCTGTGAAATAAAAGTACCGGTTTGGTTTCCTCCTTCACAGCGTTCCGGTAAAACTTTTCCTTGATTTGAAGGGAGTAAAGCATGGACATGCGCCATCAAGACATTCGCGACTCGGTTCGCCAATTGTGTGAGGGTTTTCCCGGTGAATACTGGCGGGAGAAAGATCGTGACCGGGCCTATCCGACGGAATTTGTCCAGGAGCTGACCCAATCGGGCTTTCTGGCTTGCCTGATCCCGGAGGAATACGGGGGATCGGGTCTTGGCGTTTCCGAGGGCGCGGCCATACTTGAGGAGATCCAGGCTGCCGGATGCAATGGCGGGGCCTGTCATGCCCAGATGTACACAATGGGCACGGTACTGCGTCACGGCTCGGAAGACCAAAAGCGCATGTTGCTGCCAGGGATAGCCTCCGGTGAGCTGCGCCTACAGGCCTTTGGGGTCACGGAGCCCACGTCGGGTACCGATACCAGCCGGATCCGCACGACGGCTGTCCGGAACGGTGACGATTATGTGGTGAACGGGCAGAAAGTATGGACGTCGCGAATCGAGCATTCCGATTTCATGCTATTACTTGCCCGCACGGCGGCTCGGGATGAGGGAGAACGGCCGCACGACGGTATGTCTGTATTCCTTATCGATATCCGGGAACTAAAGGGAAAGGGGCTGGAGATTAAGCCTATCCGCGCCATGATCAACCATGCGACGACGGAGGTCTTCTTCGATGACATGCGCATTCCCGCCGACACGCTGGTTGGTGAGGAGGGAAAGGGGTTTCGCTACATTCTGGATGGCATGAACGCAGAGCGTATCCTTATTGGCTCTGAGACCATAGGTGATGCGCGCTGGTTTATTGATAAGGCCAGCGCGTACGCATGCGAGCGCACGGTGTTTGACCGCCCCATCGGTCAGAACCAGGGTATTCAGTTCCCCATCGCCCGCGCCTATGCTCAAATGAGCGCTGCTAAGCTCATGGTGGAACGCGCCGCCGATCTCTTTGATGCTGGTGAGCCCTGCGGCGAGGAAGCGAATATGTGCAAGATGCTGGGTTCCGAGGCCGCCTGGGCGGCGGCGGAGAGCTGCATGCAGACCCACGGTGGTTTCGCTTTCGCCGAGGAATACGACGTTGAGCGGAAATTTCGGGAAGCGCGGCTCTATCAAATCGCTCCCGTGTCTACGAACTTGATCCTCAGCTATATTGCGGAGCATGTGTTGGGCATGCCACGTTCGTTTTAGGGAGATCTAATGACCGTCGATATTGATTATCTGCGTACCTGGGTCGGCAAGTCAGAGATCGCCACGGATATTCTCCACGGCGGCCAATTAGCCAGCCTGGCAGCCACATTAGATCGCGATGAGCTGGATCCGCAACTCGGTGATTTGGTGCCACCAGCAGGACATTGGGTCTATTTCACGCCCCGTCCCAAGGCCTCTGAAATTGGGCCCGATGGCCACGCAAAACGGGGCGGTTTCCTCCCACCCGTCGACCTTCCTCGGCGAATGTGGGCGGGAGGCCGGATGCGATGGCCTGGGGCACTGCGGGTTGGTGACTCGATTACCCGTACGTCGACAATTGCCGAGGTCAATCACAAGTCTGGAAAATCGGGGGATCTGGTTTTTGTGTTGGTGAAACATGCTATCGCTGGCCCCGATGGTGTATGCGTTGAGGAAGAACACGACATTGTTTATCGGGGCGCATCTG
>CAJWVP010000123.1 GCA_913048145.1 uncultured Rhodospirillaceae bacterium | reverse complement strand
GGCCACTTCGGCGGCCTACATGGCGGCCATCGGGACTAGCTGGGTGTTCGCCCGCAACGGAACAGTTACCGGTTCTATCGGCGTGATCATGCAGACTGCGGATATCACCGGTATGCTGGAGAAGCTCGGGATCAAGCCGGAAACGATCAAGAGTGGCCCCCTGAAGGCACAACCTAATCCCATAGAGCCATTTTTGCCGGCAGCACGCGAAGCCACTGAGGTGGTGGTTGGGGATCTGTTTGCCATGTTCGTGGACATGGTGGCGATACGCCGGAAGATGGACCGGGATAAGGTGCTGGCGCTGTCGGATGGGCGCGTCTATTCGGGCCGGCAAGCCCGCGAGGCGGGACTTGTCGACGCTATCGGCGGGGTGGCCGAAGCGCGCCGATGGCTCGCGGAAAATCATCAGGTTGACGCCGGTTTGCCGCTGGAAGACTTGGATGTTCACGACGACGACGAACCGTGGCGCTACTTCATCGACTCGGTGGTCGGAAAAACGCTTTTTTCTGAAAGGCTTAGACTTGACGGGGTGTTGTCTGTTTGGCAACCTAAGCTGAAATAGAAGATGAAAGATGGCGTTTGGTCCTGGATTTCAGGGCTCGCCGTCGCGAACATTGGCCAAGCCGACCGCAGGGGCGAATGACGACCGTCAAAGACGAACGCACAAGCGGGAGATCCAGGGGGTTCGAAGGCATGACGAAATCGGAATTGATCGCGCGCTTGGCGGCGGCTAATCCGCATCTTTACCAACGCGATGTGGAACGGATTGTTTCGACCATATTTGATGAGATTTCCGACGCTTTGGCCCGGGGCGACCGGGTCGAATTGCGCGGCTTTGGAGCCTTTTCCGTGAAGTCCCGTGGCTCGCGTGTGGGTCGAAACCCACGCACCGGCGAAGCCGTACAGGTGGCCGAGAAATTCACTCCCTACTTCAAGACTGGTAAGCAACTTCGCGAGAAGCTCAACACCGGCGGTTGAGGGGGCGGTCGCCAATCCCGGAGACTTGTGAGCCTTGAAAAAATTGAAAGTCGCGAAAGTCCTCTGGTTGGTGTTGGTTCTGCCGGCGGGCATTGTTTTGGTTACCTTCGTGGTCGTCAACCGCGGCCCAGTCACAATCGATTTCTGGCCCCTACCTATAGACATGCAGGCGCCCCTGTCGGCGATGATTATACTGTCACTCATTGTCGGTGTGATCTGGGGTGGCGTGGCGTCATGGTTGGCCGCCGGCACGGGCCGCAAGCGTGCCCGTGACACCGTGCAACGCGCAAATCAGGCCGAGAGCGAATCGCGGGACTTGAAGAACCGCGTCGCGCGCCTCGAATCGGAAGTTCGCGACGCCAAGGCGCCCTCCAAAACCCCTGCCGGTCCGCCGGCGTTGCCGCCCGCGAATGCAGCCTGATAATGCAAGTTCTCGAGGCCCGGCACCTGTCCCAGGTCCTCGATTATGCGACTTTGGTCGACGCCCTGGAGGCGGCCTTTCGGCGCGACGTCGCAGTGCCGCCGCGCCACCATCATACAATGCCCGTCGCCGACGGTCGGGATGCGACCCTGCTGCTCATGCCAGCCTGGGACGCCACCTACCTGGGCATTAAAACGGTGACCGTCATGCCCGAGAACGGGGCCCTGGATTTGCCGGGAGTGCATGCCAATTATCAACTCCTCGATCGCCGAACCGGGGCTATGCTTGCGCTTCTCGATGGCGTTGAGTTAACCGCGCGGCGGACTGCGGCAGCGTCCGCGTTGGCATCGCGCTACCTGTCCCGCCCGGAGGCGGCGCGCCTTTTGGTAGTCGGCACCGGAACCCTAGCGCCGCATCTCATCTGTGCGCATGCCTCGCAGCGCGCCCTTACCCATGTGCAGGTTTGGGGCCGGCGGCCCGGACGGGCTGCGTCGGTGGCCGACGGAGTGGACCTGCCCGGTGTTAATGTCGAGGCCGTTGCGGATCTGGAGTCAGCAGTGGCGGGCGCGGATATCATCTCCTGCGCCACCCTGTCCGCCGATCCGCTGATTCACGGCGACTGGATGTGCTCGGGCCAACATCTGGACCTTGTGGGTGGATTCACGCCGCAGATGCGCGAGGCCGACGATACGGCCATTGCGAAAGCCCGGATATTTGTCGATACCGATGACGCTGTGCAGACGGCCGGGGACATTTGTGATCCATTGAAGCGTGGTGTCATCACCGACGCGGATATCCTGGGAACCCTGTTTACTCTGGCCCGAGGTGAAGCGCCCGCGGGACGGCCGACGGGTAATGAGATCACCTTTTTTAAGTCCGCAGGCACTGCCATCGAGGACTTGGCAGGGGCGGTACTTGCCTATGAGCGGACGCGGGGTTAAAACCGCCCCATCATGACACCGACAGATCGCATACTCGTTCCGCTCGACACCACGGACGTGAGTTGGGCGGCGAACCTTGCCGAGCGCCTGCGTGGGTACGTCGGCGGCATTAAGTTGGGGAAGGAATTCATTTCTGCGCATGGCCCTCAGGGTGTGCGCCAAGTGGCCGGCGATGATCAGCCTCTCTTCCTGGACGTCAAATTTCACGATATCCCCAACACGGTGGCCGGTGCCATTCGCGCCTTAGGCGCCCTGCGGCCGTTTATGGTCAACGTGCACGCCTGCGGTGGACGCGCCATGATGGAAGCCGCCGTGGCTGCGAACGACAAAGCCAGCGATGCCCGGCCTTTGATGCTGGCGGTCACCGTGCTTACGTCCCTGGATGACGACGACCTAACGGAACTGGGGGTGTCCGCAAATGCCGGCGAACAGGCCGTACGCCTGGCCCGATTGGCCCAGGACTGCGGCGTGGACGGGGTGGTGTGCTCGCCAAAGGAGATCACGTTGCTGCGCGATGCCTGCGGCCCGGACTTCAAGCTGGTCGTCCCGGGGATCCGGCCCGCATGGGCGTCCACGGATGATCAGAAACGCATTGCTACCCCCGCCGATGCCGTGGCCATGGGGGCGGATTATCTAGTCATCGGTCGGCCGATTACTGGCGCTGACGATCCTGTTGCCGCCGCGGCGCGGGTCGGTGAGGAATTGGCCGCCGTATAAATCAAAAAAGATCCGAGGAGAAAATCAGTGAAGCTGTTCGGTTCGAATACATCGTCCTATGTCCGTAAGGCCCGGATACAGGCCCTGGAGGGTGGTTATTGGGATCAGATCGACTTCTTTGAAATGGCGACGGCCTTCTGGATGCGGCGTTGCTGGCGCGTTATGATCATTCCCAGCGGCCCGAATTGGCCCGTTGGAACGACTGGTCTGATGGACAGATGATGAAGATCGATGGAGCATTTGCGGAAATGGAGGGCAGTACGGCGTCGTTCGGCGATCGAATGGACATCGGCACGATCACCGTGGCCTGTGCGCTCGGCTATCTGGATTTTCGCTTCCCCAAGAAAGATTGGCGCGACAGCAATACGGCCTTGGCCGCCTGGTTCGAGGTGATGATGGCGCGGCCGTCGGTAAGCGGAACCGTCCCGCCGCAATAAGTTCCGAAGACAATCGGGAGAAAGCATTTATGACCTGTGCCGTGAAAATCTGTGGGCTAATGTCCGCCGACGCGGTTGACGCCGCCGTGGAAGCGGGTGCCGATATGGTAGGCTTTGTCTTTTTTCCTCCTTCGCCCCGCTCGCTCAGCGTTGCCGATGCGGCGGCCTTGACCGCTCGGGTGCCCGATCACGTGATGCGTGTCGCTTTGAGCGTGGATGCGGATGATACGCTGCTGGATGCGATCGCGGCGGATGCCGGCGTGGATATGATGCAGTTCCATGGCCATGAACCCTTCGAGCGGATCAGCGAGGTGCGTGACCGTTATGGCCTTCCTGTCATGAAGGCCGTGGCCATTTCCGGTCCCGAGGACGTGACCCGAGGACATGCCTATGCGGACGTGGCCGACCGCCTCATGTTCGACGCCAAGCCGCCCAAGGACGCGACGCGACCCGGCGGCAATGCACTTTCCTTTGATTGGCAGCTGATTGCGGGGGAGAGTTGGTCAAAACCCTGGATTCTGGCGGGCGGGCTGACGCTGCAGAATGTGGCTGATGCGATTGCCGCGTCCGGCGCGACGGCGGTGGATGTCTCGTCGGGTGTGGAGGACGCTCCCGGGGTTAAGAACCCGGAGGACATCCGAGGTTTCATCGCCGCGGCGAAAGGCGCCTGAACTCAAGCAGCCGCGGTGTTGGTGTTGCGCCGACCGCTGTCGGAAATCTCCATCATATGGCGGTTGCGGTCCGGTTTTGAAGAAGATGCCTGCCTTACTTTTAAGCGGCGATCACCGCTCCGGCACCGATCAGGCTGTCGATTTCCTCGTTGTCGTAGCCGTATTCCGCAAGCACTAGCCGAGTATGCTGGCCATAAATAGGCGCACCTCCGTCAATGACGCCGGGTGTTTTGGAGAACTTGATGGGCAGTCCGATGGTCTTGACCGGACCGGCGGTGGTGTGGTCCACCTCGACGACCATTTCGCGGGCCTCGGTGTGGGGGTCTGCGTGCATTTGGTTGACGTCCATGACTGGGCCCGCGGGAATGCCGACGCGCTCCAACTCGGCTAGCCAATGGGTCATTGGCTTGGTCTCGAACACGCTGTTCAATGTATCGATCAGGGCGTCGATATTGGCCATGCGCGCCGCGCTGTCGCTGAACCGAGGGTCGTCGTCCAGTTCCTGCAGGTTGGTGATCTCCAAAAGCCGTCCCCAGAGCCGCGTGTTCGACGCGCCCAGGTTGATCCACCCGTCGGCGCACTTGAATGCTTGGTAGGGGGTGTTCAAGGGATGGCGCGAGCCCATCGGGCCCGGCGCGAAGCCCGTCGCTAGAGCAATGGCGGATTGCCAATAGGTGTGCGTGATCCCGGCCTCAAAGAGTGAGGTGTCGACCATCTGGCCTTCGCCGGTCTTCAGTTTATAGGCGTAGGCCGAAACGACGCCCAGCGCGCCTAAAATACCCGCCGTGATATCGGTGACTGGCGCGCCGACCTTCACCGGTTCGCGCCCCGGCGCTTCGCCCGTGATGCTCATGAGCCCGCTCATACCCTGCGCGATCAGGTCGTAGCCGCCGCGTGGCGCGTAGGGGCCGGTGCGGCCAAAGCCCGAGATAGCGCAGTAGATGAGGCCCGGGTTGTCGACCTTTAGGTCGTCGTAGCCTAGGCCCAGCTTGGCCATGGTGTCGGCGCGGTAGTTCTCGATGACAACGTCGGCGTCGGCTAGCATCCTCAGTAAGACCTCTTTGCCCTCGGCGTTCTTCAAATCGATGGCGACGCCGCGCTTGTTGCGGTTCATCATCATGTAGGCGGCCGACTCGCCTGCGATATCGGGCGGCAGGAAACGGCGCGTGTCGTCGCCGTCGGGGACCCGCTCAACCTTGATCACGTCAGCGCCCATGTCGGCGAGCATTCGCCCGCAAGTGGGCCCGGCCATGACGTGGGCCAGTTCGATCACTTTCATGCCCGTCAAGGGCCCGCGATTGTCAGTCATCTCTTTTCTCTCAAGTCTGGTCGGTTCAGCGACCGGTGAATTTCGGTTTCCTCTTGTCTAGGAATGCTTGGTAGCCCAGCCGGAAGTCGTCTGTGTCGTAGCAATCGAAACCTTCGTCTAGTTCCGCATCCGTGAGCGGCACAGGGTTGGCAAGCCGGTCCAAAAATTTCTTGTGCCAGCGGTGTACCAGAGGCGCGCCGGCGGCGATGCGCTGTGCCGTAGCCATAGCCTCTTCGGTAACCTGGACGTCGGGGACGACGCGGCTGACGATACCCATGCGCTCGGCCTCGGCCGATCCCATGATCCGGCCCTCCAGCAGGATCTCAAGCGCGCGGCCAGGACCCACCAGTTCTTTGAGCGCGCCGATTTCCTGGTAGGCCATGACTAAGCCCAGCTTGGCGATGGGCGCGCCGAATCGGCTCGATTCGCCACAGATGCGGATGTTGCAAAGCCCGGCGATCTCTAGCCCGCCTCCAACACAGATGCCGTGGATCATGGCGATCGTCGGATGTGGCATGGATTTCAGCGCCTGGATGGTGCCGTGCATGAGGACGCCATACTGTTTGGCTTGTCTAGCATTGGATCGATCTGTTTTGAACTCGGAGATATCGTTACCGGGCCCGAAGGCTCTCTCTCCGGCGCCCCGGATAACCACGCAGCGCACGCTCTCATCCGCGCCCAGTTCGCGGAACACGTCGCCCATGCGGCCCCACATGGGCTTGGTGAAGGCGTTGAGCTTGTGCGGGCGGTTGAGCGTGACGGTGACTATCCCGTCGCGATCCCGGTCCACCAGAACGGTGTCCATGACGTCTTCTTCGGTAATCGCAGACATGATCAGCCCTCCGCCGTTTCGGTCAGGTAGGCCATGGCCTGGGCGACGCCGCCCTTCTGGTGTGGCACGTCAGCAAGGCTTAGGCCCATCTCCACGCCCGATAGCGCACCAATGAGGGTGAGTTCGTTGATCTCACCCAGGTGTCCGATCCGGAAAATCTTGCCCTTCAACTTGCCAAGCCCCGTACCCAGCGACATATCGAAGTTGTCCAGGATCACCTTGCGGACCACATCGGCGTCCACGCCGTCCGGCATCATAACGCCGGTCAGGACGCTGGAGTACTCGTCAGCGTTGTTGCACAGCACTTCCATGCCCCAAGCTTGCACGGCGCGGCGAGTGGCCTCGGCCATGCGGTCGTGGCGAGCGAAGACCTTGTCCAACCCTTCCTCGTCAAGCATGGTGAGGGATTCCTGCAACCCGAACAGTAGGTTGGTCGCTGGAGTGTAGGGGAAGTAGCCCGATTCGTTGTTGGCGATCATCGCCTTCCAGTCCCAATAGGACCGCGTCAGCTTGTTGGATTTGGAAACCTCTAAGGCCTTGTCGCTGATCGTGTTGAAGCCGAGGCCTGGCGGCAGCATGAGGCCCTTCTGCGAGCCACTGACAGTCACGTCGACGTCCCAGGCATCGTGCTGATAGGCGATGGAGCCGAGCGACGAGATCGTGTCCACCATCAACAGCGCCGAATGCCCTGCCGCATCCATGGCGGCGCGCACGTTCGGCACGTTTGAGGTGACGCCCGTAGAGGTTTCGTTGTGGACCATGCAGACGGCCTTGTAGGTGTGGCCGTTGTCAGCGCGTAGTTTTTCCTCGACCTGGCCGGCGTTGACGCCGGAGCGCCAATCGCCGTCGACAAACTCGATTTCAAGGCCAAGCTTACCGGCCAGTTCCTGCCAAAGGGAGGCGAAATGTCCGGTTTCAAACATGAGGACCTTGTCGCCCGGGCTCAATGTGTTCACTAAAGCTGCCTCCCACGCGCCGGTGCCTGATGAGGGGAAAATGATCACGTGGCTTTCCGTGCCGAAGACGGGTTTGATATCTCTCAAGACATTCAGGCCCAGTTCCGCGAACTCGGGGCCGCGATGGTCGATGACGGCCCGGTCCATGGCACGAAGTACGCGGTCAGGGACGGGACTGGGACCGGGAATCTGCAGGAAGTGGCGTCCGGGGCGAAAATCCATAGGGGGTCCTCCGTTCAGGGCTGCTTTCGAGCCGTCATTCATCTAATTCGCATTATGCATTCATTGTTCAGCCATGCAATCGAAAAGGAATTGACGACTTAAACTACTGTTTTAAATATTTTTTATTGCCATAGTTTTCATTTTTGTGCCCTTGGTAGCCGGGAATATTGCATTTTGAATGCAAAATGATACTATCCGAGGCGGCGGAGTCTAAGGAGGCGGCGATGACCATTGCTAAACCGGGGTTGACTGGTAACGGCCGGATTGGCGACAGCTCGCTAGCCCGACGCTTGGACGGCGCCCTGCAGGGCGAGGTCCTGTTCGACCGATTCAGTCGTGGCCGCTACGCCACAGACGCCTCGCATTATCAAGTGGAGCCCTTGGGTGTCGTCGTACCAAAATCGGTGGATGACGTGCGTAGGGCCATGGCCATCGCCAAGGATGAGAACATACCCGTGCTGCCGCGCGGCGGCGGCACGTCCCAATGCGGCCAAACGGTCGGCGAGGCGCTGGTCGTTGATATGAGTAAGCACCTGAATGGCGTGCTTAAATTCGATGGGGAAAGTCGTTCGGCCTGGGTTGAGCCGGGCATTGTTCTTGATCAACTGAACGCCTATCTGAAACCCCACGGGCTTTGGTTCCCCGTGGACGTGTCCACGTCCAGCCGCGCCACCATCGGCGGCATGACTGGC
>CAJWVP010000122.1 GCA_913048145.1 uncultured Rhodospirillaceae bacterium | reverse complement strand
AGCGCTACGGCGAAGCCTTGGATGATCTCGGGCGAATCGGCCCCGACCATATGGCAGCCCAGGACGACATCCGTCTTTTTATCAACGATGAGTTTCATCATCGCCCGCTCATCACTTCCCGAGAGGGTGTGCTTCATGGGCTTGAAGGAAGAACGGTAGATGTCCACGTCGTGGTTCTTGCGGGCCTCTTCCTCGCTCAGGCCGACGCTGCCCACGGGGGGGTGGCTGAACACGGCGGAAGCCACATTGGTGTAGTCGACTGCCGTCGGGCGCGCGCCAAAGATGGTCTCGACTACGGCCATGCCTTCTTCCAGGGCGACGGGCGTGAGATTGATGCGGTTGGTCAGGTCGCCGATGGCGTAAATATTGTCAACCGCCGTCCTTGAGGTGTCGTCGACGACCACCGCACCTTTGGCGTTGATCTCGATCCCCACTTCCTCCAGGCCGATCCCGGCGGAGTTAGGGCGCCGGCCAGTGGCGTACATGACAAGACCCGTGTCCATGGTCTCACCGGTGTCCAGTTGTAACCGATAGCCGTCGCTGGTCTTGGTGATGGCGGTGATCTGTGTTTTGGCGTGTAGGTTGATACCTTTCTTTTCTAATTCGCCGCGCAGCATGACACGGATATCGTTGTCGAAACCGCGCAGGATGTTGTCGGCCCGGAACATGAGATGGGTCTCGACGCCCACCGCACTGAAGATGCCCGCGAATTCCACGGCGATGTAGCCGCCACCGACAATGACGATGTGTTTTGGCAGTTCCTCGAGATCGAGGGCATGGTCGGAATTGATGACGTGTTCGATTCCCGGGATATCCGGCGTCACGGGGTAGCCGCCCGTGGCTAATAAAATGTAATCACACGTATAGGTCTTGCCGTCCACCTCCACCGTATGGGCATCGGCGATGCGGCCCGTGCCGATGATCTCATCCACGTTCGAGGATTTCAGGAGGCCGTGATAGACGTCCTCAAGGCGTTGCAGTTCTCGGTTCTTGGCGTCAATCAGTAATGTCCAGTCAAATGCCGGGCGGGTTGCGTCCCAGCCGTAGCCGCGGGCGTCCTCGAAGTCGTCAGCGAAGTGGGCGCCATAGACCAGCAGCTTTTTTGGCACACAGCCGCGCATTACGCAGGTCCCACCGACCCGGCGGTTTTCAATAACGGCAATGCGCTTGCCGTGGTTGGTGGCGGCGAAACGTGACGCACGAACGCCACCTGAGCCAGCACCAATGACTACCAGGTCATAATCTTTATCGGGCATGAATATCGTCCTTCTTAAGGTGCCGCATCCAAGGATTGGATCACATCGCTAAACGAATATAATGTCTGAAAACGACATCTCAACAGGTCATCATGAGCCGATCTCTCCGCCGCAAGCAAAAGAAACTCTCAGATAAACGCCGCCGCAAAGTCCGGTTGAGTGCGGCGGACAAACTACGTTGGGCGTACGAGCAGGTGCAAGCTGGGCGCTACAGGGAAGCTTACGACGGCGCGGCGGAAGTTCTTTGCTCGCCCGGCAATAAAGATGTGATCGAGGATGCATTGCGTATCGCGGGACATGCCGCAATTCATCTGGAACCCCTTGATTCAGCGATCGCTGCGCAAGAGAATCTGGCTGCAATTGCGTCCGATCAGCCGCAGATCCTCAATGATCTTGGTGGGCTTTTATGTCAGGCCGGTCGATATGATGATGCCGAGGCGGCCCTTCGAGGCTCCCTGGCGCTTATGCCCGGCGATTCGCACACACTCGCGAATTTGGGCCAGGTTCATTTGGGGCGCCAGGAATACGAACTGGCGGAGGAGGTCTTTCGAAAGGCTATTGAGGCATCTGACCGCAATGCTCATGCCTATTCCGGTCTGGGAACGGCGCTGGACGCGCTGGATAGACCGATGGGATCCATTGAGGCCTACAAACGGGCCAATATACTGCTTCCCGACAATTGGGGGATCCGTCAAAATTACGAAGCCATGCTCCGGGCTCATGGAGTTGGTTATGAAGACCTAGAGCGGCTTTATAAATCGGCTTTGATCAAGGATCCGGAGGATGCGGTGACAGGGCTTCGCCTTGCGTGCGTCTACCGAGATACGGGGCGGCAACGCAAGGCCTGGGATCTTTTGAACGAGTGGATGACGCGTGAGCCCGAACTGCAGCCTGACGAGCAGGCCCAGATGCGTGAAATCATCGGGGAGATGCAATTCCTGGATAATGATTTCAGTTCGGCTTGGGAGAATTATCATTGGCGGTTGGCGCGGCGCGAACGTCTTGGCGGGCAGCCGATGCAAGCGGAATGGCGAGGCCAGACGTTGGACGGAAAATCGGTATTTGTCTATGCTGAACAAGGGGTTGGCGACCAAGTGATGTTTATGGCGCTGCTGCCGGTATTGATCGCGCGTGCCGCACGTATTTTACTAGAATGTGATCCCCGGCTGGTTACGTTATTTGAACGGTCGTTTCCCACTGTTAGCTGCATCCCCGTTGAGGATCCGGCTTCACCCATGACCTTGGATGCCAGTATCGATTATAGTGTCGCCATGGGAAGCCTCGGCTGCTGGCTTTGGAAGGAGTACTCCGAGGCGCCACCAGTCGCCTACATCAAGGCCGACAACGAGCGGAGACAAGCGCTACGGCAGCGCTATTTAAAGGGCGAAACCCCGCGTCTGGTGGGCCTGGCTTGGAAAAGTCCGCTTGGCAAGAAGGCCCAGGCTAAATCCTTGATGTTGGAAGATTTAGCTCCTCTGGCTTCAATGGAGAATACAAAGTTTATTGATCTACAGTACGGAGATACCGAAGACGACCGGGAATGGATCAGGGACCATCTCGGCGTTGAAATTTTTCATGATAACTGTATTGACCAATGGACGGACATTGATGGTTTCGCTGCCCAGATCAGCGCTTTGGACGGTGTCATCACGGTGTCAAACTCAACCGCTCATCTGGCCGGTGCATTGGGGGTTAAAACCGCTGTCATCCTCCCCTTGGGGGCACAATGGAAGTGGGGTGGTTCGGGAGAGACATCGGTGTGGTACCCAAATGTCTCTTTGCTCAGAAGAGTTGGGAACTTGGGGCCAGTGCCACAAATCAAGGCCGCCCTATCAGTTCTAACCCGAGAGCCGTGATTTATGGGTGTTGCAAAAATACAACGATCGCCGTGAAAATGCATAGAAGACGCTGGAAAAACTTTTCCGCCTGTCAAGTTTCAGATACTCATTTCATCGGAGCTTCTTTGGGAACGCGGTTTCCGCTCATCCTCAAAGTCTGCTCCATGTGAGCAACAAGATCTTGTTATTCGTAAAACGAAAACTACTATGGAGAGACCAAAGTGAATATTAAAACAACTCTCAAAGCTTCGGTTGCTGCAGGCGCCTTACTAGCGCTGGCGACGCCGATGCAATCCGCTGAAGCTGGTTCTTTCAAAGGAGCCAACCAAGGCAAAATGGATGTCACCTGGGGTGGTCGTATCCACCGTGCCCTGCGTCACGTTGACGATGGTGAACACGACGGTATCTTCAATACCGACGGTACGTCCGCGAACTCCGAAGTCTGGGTGATGGGCAGCGGCAAGCTGACCGAAGGCATCACCATGGGTGGCCTGCTGCGTTGGGACGTTGGCAAGAACCAAGGCACCATCTCTTTCGGTAGCACGACTGGTGACGAGACCGCTGCTGGCACTGGCTTTGCTTCGAAGTATGAAACGATCTACTTCCAGCATAAACTGGGCAAGGTGACGCTCGGTGACTGGGATGAGGCTGGAGCTGGTTCTACCAACCTTAGTTATGCGGGTGGTATGAGCGGCGGTCAGGGCGGTCTCCACGCCAGTGGTTTCCACTTTACAACGGGTGCGGCCGGTGCGTTTCACGCCACGACCGTAGGTGCCGTCTTCGACGACAGCGATCCAGGCACCACAAACGTTATCCGGTTTGACAGCTTGGTGCCCGTGTTTGGTCTCACTTTGGCCGCGTCTTACTCTCAGGAAGGTTCTACCAGCGCCAAGCTTTCTTACTCTAACACCATTGCTGATATCTCTATCAAAGCAGCTTTAGCGTACACTAACGCGGAATCCGCTTCTGGAGATAACTTCATAACTGGTGGCTCTATTGCTTTGAAGCATACCAGCGGTTTATCCGCCGCAATCGGTATGGGTGAGACAGACAATGCTGCTGCCACTGATAATGACCCTGAATATTTCCGTGCGAACCTTGGCTATGCAACCAAGTTGAATAGCCTCGGCGATACCACATTCATGGTTCATTATCATGAGTCCGAGGATGTTGATACTATTGGCGACCAAGCCGAAGATATCACGATTGGCATGGTTCAAGCCTTGGACAGCGTTGGTGGAAAAATGGGTATTGAATACTCAAATATTTCCTTGAGCGACGCCGTGGGCGTGGACTACAACGATATCGATGTGGTCTACTTCGAAACGTCCATCAACTTCTAAGTTGTTTACGACGTTCGTGTGACGGCTTTGCCGTTCACATAATGTTGAGGCCGGGGCCCGAGAGGTCCCGGCCTTTTCTTTTGTAAATGAAGTCAATCATGTATCGTAATCAAATCTAATAAATTCTTTCGTCTTATCCATGAATAGATCGAGCAGACAGACATTTGGAAGGCGCCGGCGCCCATCACGTGATGACACGGCGACCCGAGCTCGCAGCGCCATGGCGGAGGGAAATTGGCCTCTGGCCATCCGAATGTTACGGAAGGTGATCAGTTCCAATCCAACGGATGCCGAGGCACTGGCGAATTTGGGCGCGGCCTATTTACAGACTGGTGATTCGGAGAAGGCTGAAGAGGTTCTGGATAACGCCCTGACGCTGGCACCCGACAGTGCCGAGGTGTTGGGGAATGTCGCCAATCTGAAAAAGCAGATGGGGGATATGCCGGGGGCGGAAGCCCATTACAGGCGATTGCTTGAGCAAATGCCCGGTTCCACGCGCGCGTGGCAGGAACTTTCCCTTGTTAAGCGGTTTGGAAATACAGACCCGGACATTCAGATAATTCAGAACTTATTGAAGTCCCGGCATTTGGATGCCCAAGACAAGATGTACGCTGACTTTGCCCTGGCCAAGGCATATGAAGATATTTCTGAGTACGATATGGCGTTTGCCCATCTGGTTGAAGCCAATCGCTTAAAACGGGCATCCCTTTCATTCAATATATCGGCGTTTGAGACGGGCCTTGATGCCATCACGGACGCGTTTAATGAAGAATTTATCAGCCGGAACATGGGCGGCGGGCATCCGGATCCGCGGCCGGTATTCATTCTTGGCATGCCACGCTCCGGAACTTCCTTAGTAGAGCAGATACTGGCAAGCCATAGCAAAATCCATGGTGCGGGTGAACTTGAAGAATTGCGTGAAGTGATTATCGAGGCCATGCCTGGATTTCCAGCTGGCGTAGACGGATTGGTGCCAAAGACCCTGAGTGACCTTGGAAGAAAATATGCAAACAGTCTTCGGAATTGGGACCGCCGGGCCGCTCGGATCACCGATAAAATGCCGAGAAATTTCTTTTTCCTGGGATTAATTGCCCTGATCTTACCGCATGCGAAGATTATTCATTGTCACCGATCTCCAATGGATACGTGTTTTTCGTGCTTCTCTCAGTATTTTCCGACGGCACAGGAATTTTCCTATGATCTCGAGGAACTGGGTAGATACTACCAGATCTATCAGCGCCTCATGGATCACTGGCACCGGGTTCTGCCTGGGAGAATTCTTGACGTCAGATATGAGGACGTGGTGTCGGAGCCCGAACAGATGGCTCGAACGTTGATCGGGCATTGTGAGCTTGAATGGGAAGATGGCTGTTTGGATTTCCACAAAACAAAACGCCGCGTCGCGACCGCCAGTGCCGTCCAGGTTCGCGAGCCTGTCCATCAGCGGTCCGTTGAACGTTGGCGTCATTTCGAAAAACATCTCAAACCCCTGCGGGTGGCCCTGGGGTCCGTCGCTGACGCGTGATCATGGCAGGCTCAAGACACGATCCCACAAGACTGTTCAATTCGGCACTGGCGGCATTGCGTGCGGGTAATAGCCCGCAGGCTGCAAAACTGGCTCGCCGTTTATCTAAAGCCGCAGCGAATGACCCAGCAACATGGGAATTGCGGGCCATGATCGCGTCTGCATCGGGTGGATATCAAGACGCGGTGAAATTTTGGAAACGGGCGACGAAGTTGGCGCCCCAGAGCGCCTCCGCTCTGAACAACCTGGGGGGAAGCTATCGACAATTGGGGGAACATGACACCGCGGTTGAATGTTATGAGAAAAGCCTTTCGATCGAGCCTGATCAGCCGGATACATTCTTCAATCTGGGAGCGGCGCACATTGCACTGGATGATGCCCAGGCCGGAAGAGAGGCTTATGAAAAAGGACTTGAACTTCGCCCCAACGATCGGGATATGCGGCTGAATTTGTCATCAGCCTTGATGAAGCTTGGAGAATTAGAATGCGCGCTTTCAGAATACCGACACTTAACAGAACTTGGATTTGAAGACCCTGAGATCTGTCATGGAGTGTTTCTATGCTTGGCGCGGATGGGGCGCTTAGATGAAGCGGAAGCCGAATTTCAAATCCTTCAGAACATGGGTGCCGATGATCCGCAGCATGACGTTGATGGCTCCATATTATTTCTTATGAAATCCCAATGGGAGAAGGGATGGCGAGCCTATGCCCGGCGATGGGATGCCAATCCAGGGTCAAGGCGGCCCTTTGCTCAGCCGTGGTGGACAGGACAGAATTTAACAGGTGGAAAACTTCTGGTATGGGGTGATCAGGGCCTGGGTGATGAGGTCATGTACGCCAGCATGCTCAATGATCTTAGGCCCAAAGTTTCTCAGATCATTCTGGAGGTGGATCCCAGGAACGTTGATCTGTTTCAACGGTCTTTTCCAGATATTCAATGCCTGAGCAGGGCTGACCTCTCAAATGATAAAATGGCGGCTTGCGACATGCAGATCCCACTTAGTGACCTTGCTGTGTATCTGCGTAAGACCGATTCGGATTTTGGTCTCGCTGATCCATATCTCGTCCCAGACCCGGGCCGGGTGGCAACGCTTCGCGAAGATTATCTCGACCAAGTGAGTGACGGCACTGATGTTAAGCTGGTTGGCATCACGTGGCGGAGCCTGAATCCACGAATTGGTCGCGATAAATCCATTCCGCTTCAGGATTTGAGGTCTGTGCTATCCATGCCGAATGCCACCTTTGTAGACCTTCAGTATGGGAATGTCTCCGACGAGCGACGGGCGGTCGAGAGCAAATATGGTGTTACGATTCATAAAGATAAGATAATCGATCCAACCGTAGATATTGACGCCCATGCGGCGCAAATTGCGGCGATGGATTTGGTTATCACCGTTTCCAATACCACGGCGCATCTTGCGGGTGCCATGGGCGTGCCCACATGGGTGATGATTCAAAACATTCCGGACCGCAGGTGGCTGATCGATCGCGAGGACTCGCCTTGGTACGGGTCCATCCGTCTTTTCCGCCAGGAGCTACAGGGGGATTGGTCTCAGCCCATTGCGAAGGTCACGAGAGCCTTTGCGGAAATCGTCGGCGGTCAGTCGGACTGATCGCAGCGGAGCATCGCCTCGCGCTCTACAAACCATTCTTCGGCATAATCGGTATTGCGGTACGCATCAAAATAAGGGCCCCCGATGGTGTAGTGGAGGTTGGAAAGCTTTTCCACGGGTATGGGTGGATCATAAGCCACCAGATGGTTCCAGCCGTGAGAAATCTCGCCAATAAGGTGGTCGCCGTCGAGCCAATGGAACCGGTGCAAATCGAGGCCGTCGGCAGTATTCACATAGTCCGGCGTCAGCGCTTTGCACTTGGCGCAGTTGAACAGCATCACGCTGGACCAGTTCTTTTTCTCGTAGCGGGTCTGTGGCGCACCTAGAAACTTCGTATCTTCCTCGGGAACGTGATCGTGCTTCACCACCTGCACCGCGTAGTTATCGTCACGCAAGTCCCACAGCTTGGCCATATCCTGCAGGACCAACATGTCGCAATCCATGAAAACGGCCCACCCGTCGTAGTCGCAGAGGTAGGGCGTGAGGAACCGGGAGAAGGAGAAGTCCGTCGACTGCAAGGGGTTGCGTTCCCGGGTCATCAGGCCTTCCAGTTGGGACAGCATGACCGGGGTGATCGCTACCGGTTGGCTGGCCCGCGCGTGAATGCTTTGCGACAG
>CAJWVP010000121.1 GCA_913048145.1 uncultured Rhodospirillaceae bacterium | reverse complement strand
GGCCTGAACAGTGGGTTCTTTCTGTGCGATTACTTCGAGGCAGCGCTCCAGGTATGCCCGCGGCGTGTCCGAGCCGTCGGCAAAGGCTTCTGTGGCATCATAAAAGGTGCGTGCCTGGAAGGTCCGGGGGTCATACGCGTCACTCATTTGTTGGTTCCTGCAATACTCGAGTTAAGAATCTAGCTGCCATTCCATAGCAGATCATAGTGGGGTGCGGCCAGGAGAGGGGGCGATCCTCCAAGCGCAACGCGTAGCTGCGTCATGGCTTCATCGCCGTGACGAAACTGTCAGTCGATCTCTTTCAACTGTTTTGAATTTATGAAGTGCTCGATGAAGGGAGGCGTGGTTAAGCCGGCCTTGACTTTGGCGTCCATTTCTTTTTCTGCGACCTTAATCGTTTCCAATTGATCTAGGACATGGTTGATCATGGCGTGTGGCACGACGACGACGCCGTTGATGTCGCCGACCACAATATCACCAGACTGCGCGGCGCGGCCGCCTATGACAATGGGTGCGCCCACCGTGCCCGGGCCGTTGCGGACTGGAGAGTTGGGTGTCACACCCTTGGCAAAGCAGGGCATTCCTACCTCGATAATACCTTCGATGTCACGGACAAGGCCGTCGGTAACGAATGCGGCTACACCTTTGTTTCGCGCCATGCCTAGCATTAGATCGCCACTCACGGCTGTTTCTGTAAAGCCATCGGCCGCAGATAGTATTACGTCACCGGGTACTGCTACCTCAATGGCGCAGAATGCAGCCAGGTTATCGGCAGGGCCGTTGTCGCATGTGACAGCGACGCCGGCAAAGACGGCATGGTCGTTGCTGATCGGCTTGATCCGATAATCCAGCGCTCCACGCCCCTGCATGGCATCAACCACGAAGCCGCAGGGCACGCCCTGGAAAGCATCCACCTGATCGGCGGTGGGACGAGTGAAATTCCGACGGATGGTCATCAGAGGCGGGTCTTCAATCATCTCTCTCTCCTTAATCTCTGGATTGTTTTTTCTCTGTTGGCAGACATGCTAGCATGTTGGTGCTCAAGGGAAAGGCGACCTCATTTTTAGGCAAAATCATGTCGTGGCAGAATAAGTCTTATAACGTGGAAACCATGCGCCGGCTTGCCCAGGCCGAACTGCCGCAACCCATTTTCGATTTCGCCGACGGCGCCGCCGAGGACGAACGGACCCGCCAGCGCAACGAGAGCGCCTTTGATGATTATTGGTTGCTACCCAAGCCCATGAACGGTGCCGCTAAACGTGACCTGTCGATCGACCTGTTTGGTCATAAGCTATCAATGCCGGTTATGATCGGCCCTACGGGGCTCTCAGGTTTGTTTTGGCCTAACGGTGAACAGGCCACGGCCAGGGCCGCGGCAGCGGCTGGGACGGGGTTTTGTTTGAGCCATGGGTCCGTCTGTACATTGGAGGCGCTAGCGGAGACGCGTGCTCATCCGCGCTGGATGCAGGTTTTCCTCTATCGCGATAGGGACTTCACTCAGGAACTGGTTCGCAGGGCTGAGGCCGCCGACTACGATGCCATCGTGCTCACAATCGACAACCAGGTATTGGGTAAGCGCGAGCGCGATCTGGCCAACGGGTTCACCATTCCTCCAAAATTTTCGCCCAGCCAATACGCAGCCATGCTGAGCAAGTACAAATGGTTTTGGCGAATGCGCGGCGAACTCAGCAGGATCACTTTTGGCAACTACGTTCGGCCGGGAAAAAAGGAAGACATTAAGCAGTTAGCCGCGCGCATGGCCTATCTACTTGACCCGGGGCTTACTTGGGATGATGTGGATTGGATCAGGGGTATGACAAAGAAGCCGTTGATCATTAAGGGTATTCTCAGCCCCGACGAGGCGGAGGCCGCCGTCCAAAACGGCGTCGACGGCCTGGTCGTCTCCAACCACGGTGGGCGGCAGTTGGACGGTGCCATCTCATCGCTGGAGGCCCTGCCAGGAGTTGTTCGTCAGGTGGCTGGACGCGTACCCGTTCTCTTAGACGGTGGTGTGCGGCGCGGCACGGACGTGGTCATCGCTCGAGCCTTGGGTGCGTCGGCATGCCTGCTTGGGCGGCCACAATTATGGGGCGTCTCAGTGGCGGGGGAAGCGGGTGTTCGGCATATGTTGGATATCTACGCGAAGGAGATCGACACTGCTATGGGTCTCTGCGGGCTACATAGTATCGACGATATCAGCGCCGACGTTTTAGCAAACCCGCCAGGCAATTAGCGGGTTATCGGTCGAATGCGATTGCGATAAGGCGGTTTAGTTCTGCCAGAACGCGGACAACGGTTCCAGAAACTGCAGGCTGTTCGTTAATTTTCATTTGCCTCTGCACGTCTGATTTATAGTGACTACCTTTATTACAACCGGCACAGCGTTATCGCACCATGATTAGCCAACCCAGATTTCGCGGTAATGTGGCATTCACTGGTATCACGGCCCGTACGGTGAGCCAGCGGTTAAGTCGACCGAATGAGCTAAGGATTTGACGAAGCTGTGTGGATACTCAGAAAGGGTCGAGGTTGCATAACCCACTTGGGTGAAGAACCCGCTAGAATCCCTCTGCGCCTTGCAAAACAAGGCGTCTACCCGCCCCCTGGATCGGTCCTCAGCGTCGGCCACGAGGGCGCCACCTATGCCGCCACCGACAAACAACGGATCAACGAACAACCCGTGGATTTGCGCCATTCGCTGTGTTTGTGACGATCCAATCGTGGGCATCGGCATTACGCTGCAGACCCCCACAATGCCAATTACCTCTGCAACCCGAATGTCCATTTCTAAGAGGTCCGCATCATCAACGAAAAACAGCGGGGCCATGCGATTAATCAAGCGTGTGGACGTCGACCAAGTCGCCACTGCGCGCATGATTACACTATTGATGGCGCTTATGTCTTCGGTATCACTGGATCGGATCGTGTAGGCAGGTTCCATACTAGCGTACTCTGGATCGGTTGGTTCGGACATCTCCACTCCTTCATAAATTTAGTAAAGACTGCATCCGAACAACCTATTGTCGCAGCGTTGATCGGATGTCATCTGAGAAAGCACCTTGGAATTGTCCGCAGGTGTTCTTGGTTTCGGCCGTACAGTATTTGTAAGTTTCTTTGTGTATACGCCACATAATGCGGGTAGGTTTAAGGGCTGTAGAAAAAATTATGCCCTCTCGGCGCGGCGAATATTGGCTGGGCGCTCAAACCTGAAAAATGTTATGTTGCCAGCCCGGTGTTATTGGGCCTTGGGTAGATACCATTAGTAACGCCGTGAACGAATATGGATTATCATTAGATTCAGGAACAGACATGGAACCCGGAGCCGCGAGCATCGGTTATGCAATTAGCATTCTCGTCCTAACGCCGATCGCCATCGCGCTTATCTATCTAGTCGGGCTCGGGGCCAAGGCTTTACAAGGGAAGGCAGCCGAAAGTTGGTCCATCGGGATGGTGCCCTACTTAGCCGCGTGGATCGTTCTGTTCCCCGCTATGCTCGTCGCCAGCCTTATCCTGGGTGTCGGCGCTGTCATGGCAGAACGCGCTCAGCGAAAAGACGTGGCGACGCAGCAGGCGCTGCAGGACCAGAGAGATTTCATGCAGATACAGGTTAACGCCACAGCGAGAACGGGGCTCTACGACGAAGAGATGTCGGACTACGAAAAAAGGCGCGGTTATTGAGCAGGAGGAGTGCTCGTTTCAGTAAACTACCGACCCCCCTCCAATTTCGAAACGGCTGAACAGCTATACGAAGTTTTTGTTGCGGCACTCGGCGAATTGGGATTGGGCCTGTCGGCTGGACGTTGCCGTATCCACATGCAAACTTTCGTTGCCAATGGTGGTCCTAAGGCGACCCAACAACGGCTAAGCACGCAAGGAGAGACATGTTATGAGCTTGGACGGAATTAAGGCTCTAACCTTCGATACTGGTGGCACTATTTTAGACTGGCACACGGGCTTTAAGACAGGGCTCGAGGAATTAGGAGTGAGGCATGGCGTAAACGCAAACTGGGCGGTGCTGGCGAACGAGATCCGTAAGGCATCACTTGGGCGGATGCTAAATCTCGGTGAAGAAGAACTGCCGGCCTACAACTTTGACGGTGCGCACCGCGCCGCGGTGGACGAGGTGCTGGACGCCAATGGGCTTGGCGCGGCGACGGAGGACGAACGCCACGGGCTGGCCTACGATCGACCACACAATTTTATTTGTTGGCCGGATTTTTCCAATACTTTACCGAAGCTTCGCGCACAATACATTTGCGCGTCGTTCACGATCCTGAGCTTTCGGATTATCATCGATACCGCCCGCCGTAATGGATTGAGCTGGGATGCGGTGATCTCCTGCGAGGCCATTGGTAAGTATAAACCCCTCCCCGAGCCCTACGAGACCGTGGCGCGGTATCTGCAACTAGATGTCAGCGAATGCTGTATGGTGGCGTGTCATAACTTTGATTTGGATGCGGCAAAGGCCGTGGGTTTCAAGACGGCCTTTGTGCGGCGTCCCGACGAATGGGGTCCGGCTGGTCCGCCGGATCCGGAGCCCAATCCAATCCACGATATCATCGTCGACAGTTTCCCGGAATTGGCGGAACGTTTGGGCGTGGACTAGTCTTACCTTATGGTGGCCGAAATCAGGGCACCGCTGGCCATGGCCATGCTTCCGATTAGGAAAATCGCCACATAACTGCCCGTGGCGTCGAACAGAGCGACTAACAGATAGCCACCGATGCCCTGACCTATGCTTCCGATCAGCGTCATATGTCTCCAGACTTTCGACATATTTTCATTGCCAAAAATCTGTTGAGTGCGGCCGGACAGTAGCGCCGAACAGCCGGGCTGCGCACCGACGATCAAAGACGACGCAATCAGGATGCCCATCACCGGGTGAACGACGGGCGCAATAAGACCTATGGCTAGGCTGGTAAATACTAGAATCAGGCCCGTACGGAAACCGATCTGATCCGCGAGCCGGCCCCAAAGCGCCGTACCGATTAATGCGCCGAGCCCAAACAGGGTCCAATGAATTCCACCAATTGTCACGGTATGATGCAATCCGCGAACGATATAGTCGACCCAAAAGATCGTGTGTGGTATCAGACCAATGACAAATAGCGACTGTGCAGCTGCCAGGCGAATCGTTATAGCCCATAGAGGTGATGGTAATGATGGCTCGGCCTCCGGTGCGGCGGCTTCGGGGATTGGATCCGCGTAGGCCCATAGTCCCAACGCTACGGCGCCGGCGCCGATTGCCGAAACGCCAATCCAGGTTGCCGTAAGCCCTTGGTCCAACAGAGCCGGTATGGCGACGCCCGAAAGAAAGATACCGCCACCAACCCCGGTGAAAACGATTCCCGTAACCAGGCCGAGCTTATCTGGAGGCGCAGTCCGGGTGGCTACGGCTAAAGCCTGGACCATGATCGTACCAACGGCGACACCAATCAGGCCACGCCAGAAAGCGAGCCAGGGGAAAAGCCAGGGTGCCGTGAGGGGTGCAGCGCTAGCGATCAAGCAGGCTAGGCTCGTGTACAAGCAGAGGCGAAGGGTGCCGCGCTCGCCGATCTGGGTGCGCAATTGGGGCTGCAGCAGGACACCGAACAGAAAACCGGCCAAGTTGAATGCACCTACATAGCCGGCCTCGGCGGGACTAAGTGCATTTTCTTCGATAAGAATAGGGATCATTGGCGCGTAGGAGAACCTTCCTAGGCCCATACCCACGAACAACGCTGAGCTGCCACCGATGGCCATACGCACCCACGGCGGGCTGGAGGACGGGTCCATTGTGGCCATGAAAGTCGATTCCCTTGGCAAAGCTAACTGGATTTCAACCTAAAGCGCCAGTCCGAATATGGGAATGCGAAGCGGATCTTGGGAGACAGCTCCCTACAATTAAGCTTAAGCTTAGATTGCAATTGTGGACTTGCGGGCAGCATCATTAACTCGACTAGGGCAATTTGTTCCAATCCTCACATGAAGAACTACGTCGCAGCCGAAACCCAGGGAAGAGAGAGACAGTGGCGTTGAGCATTATTGGGCTACTCACCTATTAAGTAATCATAGATTGGCTTTCATCGCCAAGTGGATCAGGAAGGTAGAATGACATGGCTGAGGAACTCCCGAAGAGAGCACGGGTCGCGATCGTTGGCGGCGGCGTCATCGGCTGCTCTATCGCCTATCATCTGACAAAAATTGGTTGGGATGACGTGGTGCTGCTGGAGCGCAAGCAATTGACGTCGGGGACCACCTGGCACGCGGCTGGCCTGATCGGACAACTTCGCGACAGCCAGAATATGACCAAACTGGCCAAGTACACTGCGGAGCTCTACTTGAGCCTGGAAGAGGAAACCGGTCAGGCGACGGGATATAAGATCAACGGGTCTCTCTCTACGGCTACCCAGGAGGGGCGCATGGAAGATCTGGTCCGCAGGGCCGATATGGCTAAGGTTTTTGGCCTAAAGGTCGATATCTTGGGGCCGGATGGCTGCAAGGACTATTACCCGCTACTAAACGTAAATGACGTGATTGGTGGAATCTTCATTCCATCGGATGGCCAGGCGGACCCCGTCGGCATTACCCAGGCGCTAGCCAAGGGCGCGCGCATGGGCGGCGCGCAGATCTTCGAACACGTCAAAGTCGAGGAAGTCCTAGTTGAGGATGGCAATGCTGTTGGTGTCCGAACCGACACAGGCGATATCGCGGCGGACCTAGTTGTGTTGGCCTGTGGCATGTGGACCCGAACCTTTGCCGCCCAAATCGGCGTTAACGTTCCGCTGCATGCCTGCGAACACTTTTACGTGCTCACCGAAGCGCATGATGCGATCACGCCTGATCTGCCCGTCTATCGGGACTATGACGCCTGTGCCTACTACAAGGAGGATGCAGGTAAGATGCTGCTGGGCGCCTTCGAGACTGTGGCCAAGCCATGGGGCATGGAGGGTATCGCCGAGGATTTCGAATTCGGTCAGTTGCCCGACGACTTTGAGCACTTCATGCCGATCCTGGAGGGTGCCATGCACCGGATGCCGTTATTCGAAGAACTTGGCATTCAGACCTTCTTCTGTGGCCCGGAGAGCTTTACGCAAGACGACCGTTATCACATTGGTCCGGCGCCCGAAGTGGATAATCTTTTTGTCGCAGCGGGCCTTAATTCCATCGGTATCCAGTCGGCCGGCGGGATTGGACAGGTGCTTGCGGCCTGGATGCGCGATGGTTTGCCGCCCTTTGATCTTAACTCCGTCGACATTCGTCGCAATATGCCGTTCCAGGGTAACAAAGCGTACTTGCGCGATCGGGTGACGGAGACGCTGGGGCTTCTCTATGATGTGCACTGGCCCTATCACCAGTACAAGACTTCGCGGGGTGTCCGCCGGCTGCAGTTGCATGACCGTCACTTGCAAGCCGGCGCCTGTTTCGGCGAAGTAGCCGGATGGGAACGGCCAAATTGGTATGCGCCAGAGGGAGTGGAAGCTAAGTACGAATATTCCTTCAAACGCCAAAATTGGTTCGATTATTCTGCTGCGGAGCATAAGGCGGTGCGCGAAGACGTGGGCCTGATCGATATGTCGTCCTTTGCGAAGTTTCGTGTTCAGGGCGCGGATGCGGAAGCGGTCCTAAACCAAGTCTGTGCCAACAACGTGGCTGTGGACCTCGGCTGCACAGTTTACACGCAATGGCTAAACGAAAGGGGTGGGATTGAATCCGATCTTACGGTCACGCGTTTGGCCGATGACGATTATCTCGTAGTTACTTCAGCTGGCGCCCAGGTCCGAGATATGCACTGGTTGCAATCCCACACGCCGCCCGATGCCCGTTGTTTTGCTACCGACGTCACTACCGGCTATGCCGTATTGGCGATTATGGGACCAAGGGCGCGGGATGTACTGCAGCCGTTGGTATCGGTTGACCTCTCGAACGAAACCTTTCCCTTCGGTAGCAGCCGGGAGATCGAACTTGGTTACGCGATGGTGCGCGCGTCTCGGATTACCTACGTTGGCGAACTTGGATGGGAGCTCTACATACCCAGCGATATGGCTTTGCATGTATATGAGACCTTGACCTCTACGCCGCTCGTCCATGTGGGTATGCATGCCGTGAACTCCTTGCGGATGGAGAAGGGCTACCGCCACTGGGGTCACGATATCACCGATGAAGAGACGCCCTTGGAGGGTGGCCTGGGTTTTGCCATTGCCTGGGACAAACCCGGCGGCTTCATCGGGCGCGACGCGC
>CAJWVP010000120.1 GCA_913048145.1 uncultured Rhodospirillaceae bacterium | reverse complement strand
ACTCCCAACCTCCTGATCCGTAGTCAGACGCTCTATCCAATTGAGCTACGGGCGCATCTCTATCTTTTGGAGCGCGCGGACACTAACTGAGAGCCACGCCCATGGCAAGCCCGCCGGAGCGCTTTTTATAACGCCTTAATAATGTTCGTCAAGGAGCGCAAAAACCGATAAAAAATAGGAACTTGTCGTCACTTCGGCCTTTGAGTAGTATCTGGTCCGTTGCAATACGGGATCAGCGCTTCCGGCTTAATAAATTGGTTACTAATTTTATAGATAATAATTAGGAAGCGACTTTCATAGTATCGAAAGCATAGGGTTGTCACGCAGAATGAAATTCAAGGCATTCCGAATGTTGTTGGTAGGTTCGGCGCTTACGTTGTCGGCGTGCTCATTCACCGATGACTCGCTATGGCCGTCACTGACTGGTGAAAATCCGGCCAGCGTCACCATCACTACACAGACGGCAGACGCGCAAACGGCCGCAGTGGATCAGCAAACAGCGCAACAGCCGGCGGCCGCGCCGAACGACAACGCGCAACCGCCGCTCGGTACCGGTAATTTTGAACCATCCGGCGTGACCGCGGGCACGGCCACGGGGACTTTCGTCGGTAAAAAGGTAGTGGAACTGCGTGGAGAACTTCGCCGCCTGCAAGGTAACATTTCGTCCCAGAACAACGAACTTCAAAAACTACGTGCGCAACTAGTCGGCAATTCGCAGCGTTATCACGGCACCATCGCCGCAGTCAACGCGCGCCTGCAGGTCGGCACGACCCCCGGCAACCCGATCCTGGTTCAGCAGTTCAAGAGCGCTCAGTCCGACCTTGACCGGCTCTCCCAGGATGTGGCGTCCATGAACGGCCTTCAGAATTCCATTTCGAACAGCGCCACCATGTCGTCCTTCTTGAGTGAATCGGCGAGGGTCTCGTTCGCTATCTCCGGCGCCATTGATGAGGACCACAACCAACTGGCGATCCTTGAAGATGAGGTCAACCGGACGGACGTCCTCATCGACCGCCTGTTCAAGGAAGTCACCAACGACGTCCACCGTCAGACCAACTATGTGTCGACGGAGCGCGCCAACCTGAACCTTATGTCTGCTGGCATCAAGGTAGGTGAAATTTATGGCGGCAGTCTTCTAAACGTCGCTATGGCCGGGGCCGGCGCTGGCGTGCAAGTCACGGCGGGCGCGCCGTTGAGTACCGCGGGTCGACGCCCGCTGGTGGTTGTTCGCTTCGATCGGAATGACGTTCCTTATCAACAAGCTTTGTACAACGCGGTAAGCCGTGTCCTGGAGAAGCGGCCGGATGCGGTGTTCGACCTGGTGGCTGTCGCCCCGTCGTCAGGAGGACAAGCACGGGTCGCCTTGAACTCGAACAAGGCCCGGCGGCATGCGGAAGGTGTGTTGCGCACCTTGGTTGAAATGGGCCTGCCGCCGGCTCGGGTCGCCGTGTCGGCTAAAACCGCTGCGGTCGCACGGACCAACGAGGTCCATCTGTACCTCCGCTAAGGTCTGGACAGCCAGGAGATGTGACGGCGCCCTTGCGGCGCCGTTTCTTTATCCACAGGAAAATCGCGCCGAAGAATTGCGCTGCCCGCGGCATATCGGGTAGAGATGTCGGCTAAATATCAGAGAGGAGAGCGCCCAGTTGGCCGATTCCGATGAATATGTCCAGAGTCATCTCGTCACCTGGGCAGACGTGCACCGGGATTCAAAAATTCTCGTCCGGACGCTGCTTGATTTGGGTCCTTGGCAAGGGATCGTCGCGCTGACCCGTGGCGGCTTAGTGCCAGCAGCAATCGTTTCGCGTGAGATGGATATTCGTGTGGTTGATACTTTATGCGTATCAACCTACGACGGGCAGAATCGCGGCGATGTTAGCATCCTCAAAATTCCGTTGGCTGCGTCTGAGGCTAAAGGGGAGGGTTGGCTATTGATCGACGATCTGGTGGACACGGGTACGACGGCGCATGCAGCGCTGGAGATTCTTCCAAAGGCGCATTTTGCGACTGTCTATGCAAAACCCAAGGGACGCGCCCACGTCGACACCCACGTACATGATGTCAGCCAAGATACCTGGGTGTTCTTCCCTTGGGACACGGAACCCCAGTATGTTCAACCTTTGGCCGGCGCCGTAGGGATCTGAAACCACGCGTACCTGTTTTGGCTGGCTCGTCTCACCACGATACCGGCCGAGGGGTGATTACGTCCCCCTAGCCCAGTGCATTGACTGATCCTGCGGTCGCGTTCGTTAACCCCATCGCATCCTTCCCGAGCGCCATCAAACATTTGTATCTCGACATCCGTGCAGCAATCCGTCTCTGTTGAATCCCCTATTTGTTGTCCCTTATCTCCGCCCCTGACGGTGCCAGTGCTTTGGGCTAACGTGCCGGTCGACGACCATGCAGATGACGTCTTACATTTGGCGACCCTTTTAAATTTACACCAGAAACGCATCAAACCACATCATGACGAAAATCCGTGAGGGCCACACCCTCCCTTGCACGGTCCAACGGAGGACCCGATAATCAAGGCTAAGTAAGAAGAAAGGAACCCGTCCATGTCCGCGCCCGACGTTTACGAAGTTACAGCCGTCAAGTACGCCCATAACGAACGCGCTGCATCGGGCAGCTTCATGCAATCTGACGACATTCATGATTCTGAGGCGACCCTGGATTTTTTCGTCTGGGCGTGCGTATCCGAGAACAGAACATTCGTCGTCGACACGGGCTATAACCAGGAAACTGCCGAACGCCGCGGTAGGACCTTAATCCGCTGTCCAGGCGACGGTTTAAAGCTTATCGGCGTTGACCCAGCCAAAGTCGAAGACGTGATCATCACACACCTTCATTACGACCATGTAGGTAATTTTGATCTCTTTCCAAAAGCCACCTACTATCTCCAAGATCGGGAGATGAATTACGCCACGGGACGCAACATGGCCCACCAGGTGTTCTCACATCCATATGACGTCGACCACGTGACAGGCATGGTTCGCGAGGTCTATGCGGGACGCGTCAGCTTTGTCGACGGGGATGCGGAACTAGCGCCCGGCCTGAGCGTACATCACATTGGCGGCCATACGGACGGCATGATGAGTGTGCGGGTCTGGACAAAGCGAGGCTGGGTAGTGTTGGCCTCAGATGCGCTGCACCTATACGCCAACATGGAAACAACGAACCCGTTTCCAATCGTCTACAGCGTTGGCGACATGGTAAAGGGCTACGCGCGGCTGCATGAATTGGCGGACTCATCGGCGCACATTATTGCCGGACACGACCCGCGGGTGATGGCGGAATATCCGCCGGTTTCAGACGAACTGGTCGGGATCGCCGTCCGCTTGGACGTTCCGCCTAGCTGAATGTGCTTAGGTACAACACCTGGGAAGCCCATGTTAAATTCATTCCGGCACTTTGCGCGGATCAACTGCGGCACGCGACAGACTCGGCGGGCATGCCATAGAGCATGCGGCCCAGTTCCTGCGCCATAGGTTTGTCGCCATGAACCTCCGCCCAAAGATCTCGGAACCGATTGCAGTCCTGATGCCCGCATTCACCGCACGGCCGATGCCCGGCCAACAGCACCGCCGCTTCGTCGAGAGAAAAGAGCTATGTTTAATGCTGCGGGATCATAACATTCCGATGACGGCCATGGAAATCCCATAGACATGTAAACCAATTCCAGATTTTCCATCGGACCGCCCCGAGAATCTGGCGATCGTCGTGTAAAACACCCCGGTTTTCCATGAACAGGCTGCGGGCCTTGGCCGCGACGATCTCACCTGTGGGCACGACGCAGTTTTGTAACGGCAACTTATACAGCCACGTTATCAATCAAGCGGGCCTTGCCTAGCCAGGCCGCGGCCAAGACCCGTCCGGGACCCCCAGAGCAGCGATACTGCTCTAGGGTCTTAGCATCGCGGACCGTGACGTAGTCGACCTCGCGAAATCCAGCTTCAGTCAACTGGCGTGCTGCTGCATCGCAAAGGGGCGCAGGGTCGGCACCTTCGGCGGTCGCACGCGCAATTTCGGAAATGGCCGAAAAAAGCGCACACGCGCGGGGCCGTTCGTCCTCGCTCAGATAGCGGTTGCGGGACGACATCGCCAAGCCGTCGTGCTCGCGAACCGTCGGCGCACCAATGATCTCTGTCGGAATGTCCAAGTCTCGTGCCATGCGACGGATTACTTGAAGTTGCTGGTAGTCCTTTTCACCAAACACGGCCACATCGGCCATGGCCTGGATCAAAAGCTTGCTGACCACCGTCGCCACGCCGGTGAAATATTGTGGGCGAAATTCACCCTCCAACAGACTGCTCAGGCCCCCCACGTGGACCTTCGTGACGTGGTCGGCCGGATAAACCTCCTCTATGGGCGGTGCAAACAAAAGGCTGGCGCCCGCCTCTTCGAACATTCGACAGTCGTCGTCTTCATTTCGGGGATAGGCGTCAAAATCCTCGTTGGCCGAAAACTGCGCCGGATTCACGAACAGGGTTGCGATCACTTGGTCGGAACGTTCGCCAGCCATGCGAACAAGGGATAGATGCCCGGCATGAAGCCCGCCCATAGTCGGCACCAAACCCACAGTGGCGCCCATCCGACGCCAGTCGGCGACCACGTCACGCATTTCGGCAATGGATCGGACAATTTTCATCACACCGCTCCCGGTCAGCCGCTTGATCTCTTGAGGGAAGGGAAAGAGCCGCTCCAAACGTCTTCGGCATAGGCGGACGCGACGTCGCGCATGGCGGCACCCCAATCCGGGCACTGTTTGGCAAACTGTGCCGTAAAATTCCCGAACAAGCCGACCATGTCCTGGGTCACCAAAATCTGGCCGTCACAGGCGGGCGGCGCATCGGTGACAATGGTGGACATATCCACATCTTCCATAATCGCGTGCGCGACCGGTTCAACGGTAGCCTCGATAACCAACTCAAAGGCGGCGGCATCGACGATGGCAGCGTCAGTCTCGGCTATCTCATCTCTACCTTCAAGCTTTACCGCCCGGCCTTGGAAAATCATAATATTGAAGATCACGATAACCATCTAGGGATTTCGCCATGGGTGTGTTGTATGCCGTCATTTAGACCCGTGGAATGCCCCCTTTGCGCGCACAAATATCTTCCCACTGCCCGCGACTTGCATGATGATCCGCAGTCATGAACCCCCACTTTCAGGCGGTCGAAAACGATCACCGTAAGCGAAACACCCAATAGAGAATTCAGACGAAGAATACCAGAACCCAAATGTCCAAACTCTGCCGGAATATGTCGGTGAGGCCCTTAATTTCGCGATTACTGATGCCATATTATCCCAGGGCGCGCAGGGCGTGGTAAAGGGTTCCCCAAAAGGCCCAAAAATGGTCCACTCCGACTTGAATAATCGGTAACATGCGCCAAATGTTAATTTCCACACAACGACCTTGGTTTCTCACGGGCATGCTCGTGATCACCCTAAGCGCCTGCAAAACCCTCACCACGGAGCCGGCACGGGTGACCTCGACAACTGGTGGTTATGCCCACAGTTACATGGTTGCTGCGGCCCATCCCCTCGCGTCAGAAGCCGGTCTAGAGATGTTGCGCGACGGTGGCAGCGCGGTCGACGCCGCCATTGCCGCCCAGATGGTGCTTAGCCTTGTGGAGCCGCAATCCTCGGGTATCGGCGGCGGCGGCTTTCTACTTCATTACAACGCTAAGTCCGGCGCCATTGAGAGTTTTGACGGCCGAGAGACCGCACCGAAGTCCGCACACCCGCGTATGTTCCTTAAAGCGGACGGGAAACCAAAGAAATTTTTTAATGCGGTGGTCGGTGGATCTGCCGTCGGGGTGCCCGGTCTCGTCCGCATGTTAGAGATGGTACACCGCGAACACGGTAAACTGCCGTGGGCGCACCTGTATGGCCCGGCGATCCGATTAGCCGAAAAGGGTTTCCCCTTGTCGCCGCGCTTGGCAGACCAGTTATCGCGTGAGAAATACCTGAGGGAAACACCGGCGGCACTTGGTTACTTTTATCATCCAAGCGGTGCCACCAAACCGGCGGGGACGGTACTCAAGAACCGCACCTTCGCGACAACCTTGCGCCAGATTGCCGAAGGGGGCGCAGACGCCTTCTATAAGGGTCCCATTGCCCAATCCATCGTCCTTGCCGTGCGCGGCTCGAAACGGAACCAAGGCGGCATGACCCTGACGGATCTAGCCAACTATCGCGCAGTGAAGCGCAAGCCCGTGTGTGCCACCTATCGGGCCAAGTTAGTCTGCGGCATGGGCCCACCGTCATCAGGCGGCTTGACGATATTGCAAATTCTTGGACTGCTTTCGGGTTTCGATCTAAAAAATATGACCCCGGCCTCTCTTGAGGCTGTGCATCTGGTCGGCGAAGCCAGTGCATTGGCCTTCGCCGATCGCAATACCTACATAGGTGACAGCGATTTCGTCAGCGTGCCCGCCGACGGTATGATCGACGCAGGGTATTTGAACCGCCGTGCCCAACAAATTAATATCGGCCTCGCTGGCGGTCGGCGGAAGGCGGGCAACCCAAATGTAACAGGAGCCCTTCTCCTGTCTCCTCACGAGGGATATGAAGGCCCGGCGACAACCCATCTAAGCGTAATCGACGCCAACGGCAGCGCAGTATCCATGACGTCAAGTGTGGAGAATGCCTTCGGGTCTAGGCAAATGGCCAGCGGTTTTATCCTGAACAATCAACTCACCGATTTCTCGTTCCGGCCGACCCGGAACGGCCATGATGTCGCAAACCGGGCGGCCGCGGGCAAACGGCCCCGGAGTTCCATGTCGCCCACGCTAGTCTTCAACAAAGACGGCACTTTGATGATGGCTCTCGGTTCACCCGGCGGTTCGCGGATCATCGGCTACGTCACCAAGACCCTGGTCGGAGTGATCGATTGGGGCTTGTCGATGCAGGATGCCATCAACCTGCCAAACTTCTTGGATCGAAATCGAGGCTTGGAGATCGAAAAGAATTCGCGCCTAGAGACGCTTCGTCCCGAGTTGGAGGCCCTGGGGCACAAGGTCAAGACCTTCAGGTGGCACAGTGGATTGCACGGCGTTCGGGTGACGCCAAAAGGATTGGAAGGCGGTGCTGACAAACGGCGCGAGGGCATCGCGCTTGGTGATTAGCAATGGGACGACAGGAATGGACAGCAACAAATCCAATTTCGATTGCCAGGCCCGCGAACTGATCAACAAGTTCGAGCCCCGACCCGGCGGCGTCAAGGGGATTACACAGAATATCATGGGCTGGGAACTTGATGAAGTGGGGAAGCGGGGCGGCAGTACACGCCTAGTTCGTATGGGAGCAGGGTGCGAAACGCCAGAACCGCGCGCCCGGCGCAATGCACGGTCTGGTTCGGACCGGACGAGGGTGCTTGTTGCTGGAGTTTGCCTGGCACCCCGTCGTGTCCGCAAGGTCTGGCAAATGACGCCGCCTTACGTATGACGGTTCCTACGGTCATCCGGCCGCTTCCCCTTCTCGTCGTAACAACCTTGTCCTTGGCAGCCTATGTGATTATTCCGCATCAGGAAGGTTACCCCATGGCCGTGGCGGCCATCGCCTTGACGGTGTTCACAATTGGCATGATGGCCACCACCGCGCTGCCAGAATTTATTTATGCGAGCCTGTTTTTCGCAGTAGCGTTGATCTTTGAGATTGCACCCATCGAAGCAGTATTTTCCGGTTTCCGATCCGACGCCTTTTGGCTTGTTGCTGGAGGCGTTATCCTTGGTCTAGCCGCCGACAAGACGGGACTTGGCACAGTGGTGGCTCAGGTCTTTCTCTCTCGAATGGGAAATTCGTTGACGTATGCGTTGATTAGACTCTCCATTGCCGCCACAGCCCTGTCCTTTCTGATCCCAGCAGCCATCGCGCGGGTGATTATTCTCATCCCCATCGTCCAGGCTACGGCAGACGCCATGGGGTTCCGACCCGGGAGTCGCGGGCGGCGCGCCATGCTGCTATGCGTGATCATGATCAGCGTCTTTGTTCCTATGGGTATCCTGCCGGCGAATGCCCCCAATGTGCTTCTGGCCGGATTGGCGGACAGTCTCTACGGCGTCACCATTACCTACGGCCACTACCTGTTGATGAACTTCCCCATAACCGGACTGTTAAAAGGCGTCATGATTGTGGCGGTTATTCTCTATTGGTTTCCCGATCAAGCCGCCCCGATCGAGACCTATCTCATGGAACCGGTTCCCTTGTCACCAGAGGCACGCCGCC
>CAJWVP010000119.1 GCA_913048145.1 uncultured Rhodospirillaceae bacterium | reverse complement strand
TGGCGCTGGGCTGCACGCCCGCCGAAATGAGCTGGAAGGCCGGCGTCGAAGTGCTGTCCTTCGGGGCAACGAAGAACGGCGCGTTGGGTGCCGAGGCTGTGATCATCTTCGACAAGGATCTCGCCGATACCTTCGCGTTCCGACGCAAGCGCGGCGGCCATCTGTTTTCGAAGATGCGCTTCCTGTCGGCGCAGATGGAGGCCTACCTATCGGACGAGTTGTGGCGCTACAACGCCGAACATGCCAACGCCATGGCGGCGCGCCTGCGCGATGGCATCGCCCCCCTGGCGTCCTTCGAATTTCCCTACACGGACGGCGCCAACATGCTGTTCCCGAAGCTGCCAGCGACGCTACATCAGGCGTTGAATGACGAAGGCTTTATTTTTTACGGCGGACGCTGGGAAGAAGGCGTGGTCCGGTTGGTCACCGCGTTTAACACGGAGGCCGATCACGTAGATGCATTCATTAACGCCGCTGTCCGCCTGGAGCGCAGCGCGGCCTAGTCAAGGAATGTTAATTTTGTCCGAGGCAGGGCGAACGTAAATGGCGCTTTTCACCACTTCAGCTCGCAACTCCAGATGTCCGCGGCGGACACAGGCGCGGACATACTCCAAGGGCGTCATATCGGCCAACGCGGCCCAGGTTTCCAAGCGCTGCCAATCGGTGCCGGGGAGCAGTTCATTGACATCGAGGGTGATCTTCATGGCGGCACCCTTCCTCAAGTTCCAAATCACCAGGATAAAGGGCAGACTTTAACAATACGTTGCGCATGAAAGGCGGAACGTCGTGGTGCGAGCAACATCAACTTCGACCTTATTCTCGTTCATAGATGACAAAGTTATAGACATATTGGATCTCTGCTCGATCAGATGTTGCAACGCTACGATGCTCAATTGACCTTACTCTTGGATCAAAAAGACACTGATCCATAGACAGACGAGGAACATGCGAACTGTTCAACTGTTGCTCGGTCATACCAAGATCGAAAGTACTGTTAGGTGTCTCGGCGTTGAAGTCGACGATGCATTAATTATTGCGGGGCAGGTTAACATCTGAAGCTGGGGGCGCAGCGGAAATGCTTCGCCTTCTCTCTACTCAGCTGGAATTAGCTAGAGGCGGAAATTCCGCTCTAGCCGAACTCAAACAAATTGAGCTTCACCGGATAGCAGACAGCAGACATTGTCCTCATGAATAGAAGGTTACTCCAAGAATCGACGCAACACATTCTCAACTAATCGGCTAATATCGTTGTCACCGCCATTCCAGGGCAATGAACCGCAAAAAGTGATGGAACCCACGCTGAATACTTTGCCGCCGCCGGGGACCTCGAAATAGATCATGTCCGCTCGGATCAGGTCGTCGATGGGCTGCAAAGGCAATGTGGTCAGATGGGTGAGGAGCTCTTCTGGCACCAGCACGAAGTGATCTGGATGCTGCTCCGACTGCGCCAGCACGCGCACATTCGGAGGCGAGCCAAGACGGACGTCGACGCGATCCAACTCGTACCCGGCGGCCCCCCCACCAGACAATCCGAAGTCGCCCAAGACCTCTTCGCCAATGCCATCGAAAAGCCAGACCAAGTCCGGCGCGTAGCTTTCCTCCGTGCGGCGGTAATAAGTACCCTCAAATTGCCCCTGACTGGTAAATCCTAGGCCAGCAAGTTGCTGCGGCGGACGCCCACTTCGCCGCCAGAGACCACCATAATTGCCGTCAAACGCGTTATAATACTCTCCGGGTTCTGCTGCCCAGGCTCGTATACCGCCTTCTCCGCGGCGGATTTCCATAATGCCGTGTTCTTGCTCGTGCACGGCCACGCGCCAGTAGAAGCCATTGCCGCCTAAGTACATGAAATTTCCACCACGGTTCCGGAACGCCAGCAATGCGTCGAGTGTGTTTGAGGTGTGGTACTCTGGATGACTACCGGTGGTGACTGTCTTATAGCCTTGGATGGCGGAATATCCCTCTTCGTGCAGTTCCTTATCCGTTACGATGTCGTAGGGGATGCCCTTTTCATGCAGCCACCAAATCAGGTGGCTATCTGCCTGAAAATGGCGCAAACCCGAGCCCTTCCCATAACCCATGGTGTAATAACCGGGTCGGGTGTTCAGCAAAGGCCGCAGGTGCGAGCAATGGCAAATACCGGAGCCATCGCGGTGAAAGTTATATGTGGAGCAGCCTAACTCCTCGTATTGTGCGGGGTTGTAAGGGTATCCCCCACGCGCCAGATGACGGTCCATCCACTCGGGCTTAAAGTCAGGCCGGGAATGGTTGCCATAAATGACATGGGTGAACGTCGACACAAGCACAGCTAGGTCCGCCGTCCGCTGGCCTAATGGCGGACAGACGTAGAAGGGAATCGCATCCTCGTGACCGCCCTGCGTTATCCGCAATACATAAACACCAGATGCAAAATCCTCTGGCACCATCCACTCTATGTCGTTCTGCCAGCCAAAGTCGTAAATATCATCGCGATGAAAATGGATTGCACCATAGTGTTCCGGATTGTGCTGCCAGTTCATTTCGCTGCCATCCCAACCGGAACCTGTCATTGCGCGTGCAGGATGATTAACCAAGCTGCCGTGATAGCCGCCTTTCCCCGTATCCTCGACAACGAGTGAGCTGGTCTGCTTGGCAAAATCCCATTTTGCTGCGATCCGCAAGGGATCGACGTTCGCTGCCGCATAGATTCCTGGCGCCTCAATCTTCCCATCAAAGTGATTGTCCGCGAAGCCATCGTTGAGGCCGGCAGCGATCAATACCGGCAAACCGTCCAAGTAGGACTGGTTGGGCGCGGCGACACTTGCTTCGGCAGTATCTGTCCAAATTTCATCGGGTTGCTGCGCAATGGTGAGCAAGCCGCTTGCCTTAGTGTAGGAGAGGCGAGCGAAGCACCATTGCCGTGAAAGCAACGGTTTGCCAGTCGAAACAGAAATGTCGCCCACTCGAGCTGCCAACGCACCATCTGTATCAAGAAACAACTCGAAGCCACCCGCTGAAAAGATTACTTGTTCTCCGTCACCCGGGAGTGTCGGCCAGATCGTGGCCGCAATTGTCAGATCTCCTTCAACCGTCGGCCCCGTCTCGATAATGGCATAAGAACCAGGGTTAAAGGCTTGCGGCCGCGCGGTGTAATCCTTTTCAATCGATGTCTCAACTGCCTCTTCAATAATCCCTGGGCCGTCTGGGTTCGCATCCGCGCAGATAGAATGCAGAACCCGCGCAGAAAAATCACCGTCACCAGCACAGGAAACCTTAAAACCAATGATTTCTCCAGGACGCACAGAAAGCGGATGGCAATAACCGATAATTGGAATTCGCGGGAACTGTCGGGTCACAATATTACCTTTTGGTCAAATGATTCGTGCTACGATTTCAGTCTATCATTGTTAAGCTGAATGCCCGCGTTTTAACGTTCTCACGAACCGGGGACCCGTGAGCCAGTTTCGCCACCTGATCGACTCGCGCGGACGCCGCCACCCGTCGTCCGCATCCTCACGATCGTCACCGTCGAACCGGTTGTACACGTTTCCCCCTTCTGATTTCGGAGGTCGTGGCCAAGGCGCAGGATGCCCCGATCCGGTTTGCTTTTGGAGCGCCGCGCTTCCAACACCGTGATATGGTTCGTCAGGACGTCCCCCGGATAGACGGGCACTAGCCAGCGCACCTCGTCCATGCCAGGCCCGCCCATGGAAACACCATCGTCGAAATAGCCTGTTTCTACAAACAGGCGAAAGGCCAGCGAAATGGTTTGGAAGCCACTGGCGATAACGCCACCAAAGGGCCCCAAGCGGGCGTAGTTTTCGTCTATATGAATGGGTTGCGGATCGTAGGCATCCGCATAAGTCATGATCTCGCGCTTCGAAATTTTGTAGGGGCGTGAAATAATTACCTCGCCCTCTGCATAATCTTCCAGATAGCGACCGTTTCCCAATGTCTCGCACATGTCGAGCCCGTTAATAAATGTTTGCGTCGCCCGCAGGACGGCCTCCGCCTGGTCCCGGTGCGGTGAATGGCCGCAATCAGGAAGTTTCAATAATTCGACAGGTCCCAATGCCCCGGCGGCGATCCCGTTGATCTGCGCCATGGTGCCATATTGATCGGATTCCCCTTGGATCGCCAGGACCGGAGTGTTGATGAGGGCAACCTCCGCCCTAATATCCCAGGCCCTGAATTCCGGTGCCAGCCAGATATCATTCCAGCCGCGGAAGGCGTGTTCTGGATCGTCATGGAAGCGACCCAAACGGGTGAGAAAATCCGTACCGCCTACGGTTTCACGTAATTCAGCGATGGAATCGATGCCCATCGCCTCCACGAAGATATGCGGAGCCATGACGATCACCCCTGCCACCGAATGCGCGGCAGCATAGATCAAGGCGATGGAACCGCCATCGCTATGGCCGAATAGGACCGGGTTCTCAATGGCAAGCAACCGCAGAAGTTCAGGCAACACCTCCAGGGCCTCATCATGCATGAAGTCGACACCGTAGGATGCCGCCCGCGGCGCTGACCGTCCGTAGCCGCGCCGCGAATAGACCATGACCGAGCACCCGGTTGCCGTCGCGACCCGGCCAGGGAAATCCCGCCACATGGCGACGGAGCCCAAGCCCTCATGCAAGAGAACGATGGTCGGCGCTTTTGCATCACCGACGTAGAGGCTTACCTCAAGTGCCGCACCCGCCGCCTCAACAATGCGGACCTCATCCGCGGACCGGGATGGTTCAATCTGCATCACGGAGCTTGAAACGTTGAATCTTCCCCGTTGCGGTCTTTGGCAGGTCGTCAATAAACTCGACCCAGCGGGGATACTTATACTCCGCTAGGCTCTCGCGAACGAGGGCCTTAAGGTCCTCAGCCAGTTCTCCCGAGGCCTCAGCACCTTCGTTAAGAACGACGAAGGCCTTCGGCTTGATCAGGTCGTCAGCGTCTGGATGACCGACCACTGCGGCTTCCAGTACCGCGTCATGAGCGATCAGCGCGCCTTCCACCTCAAAGGGCGAAACATAGATGCCACCCACCTTCAACATGTCGTCGGAACGCCCGCCGTAAATGTAGTAGCCGTCCTCATCCACGTAGTATTTGTCGCCGGTGACAGTCCAACGGCCCTGGAACGTGTCGCGGCTCTTTTCGCGCTGGTTCCAATACATTACTGCGCTGGTCGGGCCGGAGACATGCAGATTACCCAATTCCCCATCCGCCACCTCCTGGCCATCGTCGTCCTTGAGGAGCAACTCATAGCCCTGCACAGCACATCCTGAACAGTTCGGGCGCACATCCCCTTGGCGGTTGGATAGGAAGATGTGCAGCATTTCCGTTGAGCCAAGGCCATCCAGGATATCGCAGCCTATGCGCTCTTGCCATCGGGTCAACAACTCACCGGGTAAGGCCTCGCCGGCCGAAACGCAAAGCCGAAGGTTAGTATCGTTTTGGGACGGCAGTTCATCGCCGGCCAGCAGCATGGCGAATAAGGTCGGCACGCCGTAGAAGATCGTCGGCTGGTGATCCTTAAGGATCGCCGCCACGGCGCTCGGCATGGGCGGGCCTTCCAGAAGCACCGCCGTCGCACCGACGGCGAGCGGAAAGGTCAGCGCATTGCCAAGCCCATAGGCAAAAAACAGCTTCGCGGCTGAATAAACAACGTCGTTCTCGTTAATGCCCAGGGTGGGGATAGCGTAAAGTTCCGCCGTCTCAATGAGATGGGAATGCAAATGGACGGCGCCCTTCGGCATACCCGTAGTGCCCGAGGTATAAAGCCAGAAGCACATGTCATCGGGTTTCATCGCGGCGGTCTGAAAATCCGCTGGCGCTGCATCGGTCAACGCCGCCAACGTCTGGTGTGGTCCCGTATTCTCACCGGCGACCAGAACATGGTTCAAATTGCCGTGACTATCCAAGTGACCTTCGAACGCGTTCAATAGATCCGGCGACACGACCAAGACGCGGGCCCGGCTGTCGGCTAGGATGTAGTCGTAATCCTTCTCCGTCAGCCGCGTGTTTACCGGTACAGGCACCACTCCAGCAAGAATCGCGCCCAGGAAACAGACCGGGAAAGCCACCGTGTCGTGCATGCAAAGCATGATTCGCTGTTCCGCCTGGACGCCTAGGTCCGTCAGCACATTCGCGAACTGACGAGCGCGGCGGTGCAGATCGGCGTAGGTGTACGCGCCGTTAGTATCGATGACCGCGGTCTTGTCGCCGCGCCCCGCTAGCAAGTTACGGCCGATCAGGTCCTCGGCGGCGTTGTAAAGGCCGTCGGTACTGGCTTGCATGCTCATCGGTCCTCCCCGAGATCTGAGCCTCGCTTCACTTGAGGCAGGAATCTGCCTCCAACTTTGTACCAGATTCCGCGCGGGATCGTCACGCCGTTCGATTGGAGTGGCATTATAATGCATATTTGTTGGATAAGAAGTGAATGGATAGAAATCTGCGCCAAAACCGCGAAACCGCAAACGATGATGACCTGGATGCCTTCCTTGCCGAGATTGGTGCGCGAGTCCGCATGGCGCGGGCGAAGCGCGGTATGACCCGGCGCATCCTGGCGTCCGATTCAGGCGTTTCCGAACGCTACCTTGCGAAACTCGAGGCCGGCACGGCGAACCCCTCGGCGGCGGTCATGCTTAAACTAGCTCACGCCATGGATTATCCCATCGGCGACTTCATTCCCGGGGCCGAAACCATGCCGGCCGAGATGACGGCTGTGGTCGACCAACTCAGGACCATCGGCACCGAGCGTATGGCAGACGTTACCGCCATCCTGGACGCCAAATTCGACACTGTTTCGGCCCGAGCGGGGCGGATAGCCCTGATCGGCCTCAGGGGTGCGGGGAAGACCAGCCTGGGCCGTCACCTCTCCAACGCTTTGAACGTGCCCTTCATCGAACTAAACCGCCTAATCGAGGCCGATTACGGGGCCAGCATTGGGGAATTGCTGGCATTGGCCGGCCAACCGGCGTTCCGCCGCCACGAACGGCGATGCCTAGACCAGGCTATCGCCGCCCACGATCACGCAGTGATCGCGACGGGCGGCGGCATTGTCACCGAACCAGACACCTTCGCGACCCTCTTGCGCAACTGCCATTGTATCTGGTTGCAAGCAACGCCCGAAGAGCACATGAGCCGGGTGGTCGCGCAGGGAGACATGCGCCCCATGTTGAAAAACCGCGAGGCCATGGCGGACCTGAAGTCCATCCTGGAGGCGCGAACACCATTGTACGAGCGCGCCGCCACCGTCTTCGACACAAGCGATCTAGACGAGGACGAGGCGGCCAACAGCCTTGCGGCGGTCGCGCGTGGTGTCCTCGGTTGACTCCTTTTTCGAAATATGAATTATAGTGCATATTCTGGAGAGAGGCCTATTGATGACCGACCCCATTCTGTATGACCGGCATCCCGACACCTATCGCCATTGGTCGCTCAAGGTTGCGGGCCCCGTAGCGACGCTCACCCTCGCCATCGACGAGGGAGGTGGTCTGGTGCCCGGCTACAAACTGAAGCTTAATTCCTACGATCTGGGCGTGGACATGGAACTCCATGACGCCTTGCAACGCATCCGTTTCGAACACCCCGCGGTGAAATCAGTGATCATCACAAGCGGCCTGTCACGCATGTTTTGCGCCGGTGCGAACATCTACATGCTAGGCCAATCAGACTATGGCTGGAAGGTCAACTTCTGTAAGTTCACCAACGAGACACGCAACGGCATTGAAGACACAAGCCGCCATTCTGGAACAACTTACATCGCCGCCTTAAACGGCACCACGGCCGGCGGCGGCTATGAGTTAGCCCTCGCCTGCGACGAGATTTGGTTGGTCGACGACCGTTCCAGCGCCGTTAGCCTTCCTGAAGTCCCGTTGTTAGGCGTCTTGCCCGGCACGGGCGGTCTGACCCGCGTCGTAGACAAACGGAAAGTCCGCCGCGACTTGGCGGACGTTTTTTGCACCAGCGAGGAAGGTGTGCGCGGCAAGCGCGCCAAGGAATGGGGCTTCGTTGATGAACTGGCACCGACGCAAGAGTTCATGGACCGGGTCCAGGCCCGCGCCGCCGATCTGGCCGGTGACGATGGCACGCATTGTGAGACTCCGGGGGGTTCAGGAGTTAGAGGGGATGGTTGATTGCTTTCCGCGAAGCCAGCGGACTCGAGCCCGAGGGGCTCTTCCGTTCCGGCGATGGCGGTTGCTCAGCCACCAATGAAAGAGCGCGGTGGTCGCGATGATCGTCGCGATCACCGCGAAGGCGAAGAAGAGGACTTTCGGAAGAG
>CAJWVP010000118.1 GCA_913048145.1 uncultured Rhodospirillaceae bacterium | reverse complement strand
AGGCCGTGTGACCCCAAGCCAGTCAGAGCATAAAGGCGTGGGTAGGGCACTTCAAAGGGAGCTCCGTGCTTTGGGGGTTGAGCCAAGTTCGAAGGGCTAATCGATCCAAAGCCAATTTTTCGATCCGGGTAGGCCACCCGTACCCCAGCATGTTCAGACATCACCTCAAAGCGGGTGTGACCGAGAAATTCAGACAGCCGCTCGTTCAGGCGTTGGGTGTTTGCCGGTGTAGGCTTTGGGTTTGAGTCATCGAGACGGTAAGTGCTGCCCACCAAGAAACGGTTGTCCCCCAGCGCTGTAATGTTTAGATCGCCCGTTAATGCTTCCGGAAGGCCCTGCTTCGCGCGGATGACGACGGATTGGCCTTGGACGCAGCGAAGATCGAGATCCGTCAGTTCAAGCGTTCCCATGCCGGCGGCGACAATGGGTTGTGCGTTCAGGCGCTCTTCTTCGTCTGCGCCCGAGCCGATATCGACGGACCAGGCTCGCGCAAGCGAATCCTTGATCTCAATATGATGCATGGCGTGATTGGCGTAACCGCCTGCTTGAGGCCAAGTTGCGTTTGGCGTCGGTGCAGGCAGTAGAATACGCTGATTGGCCAGTTCCTTGTCCGGCGTTAGCGATCTATTATGGGTTAGAATAGCAATCCTGTCGCCTTCGAGCGGTGGTCCTTCCTTCGGCGAAATCCAGTCCTCGACGGTGCTGCACGCGGACAAGAAGAGGATGAGCGAGATCGACGCTAGCCCCGTGCCGCAGCGGTAAACAGGTCGGGTGGGCGGAATGATAAGATTCACGTTCTGCTCCTACATCCCATCATTCGGTAAGCACGTCGATCATGCCTTGAGCGCGGGCGCGAAGACCTTGTGGGGCGGCTGCTTCCTTGCTCAGCTCTTCGTAACGTATGCGCGCCGTCTCGGTATCACCGTTTTTCAACGCGGCAAGCGCGCCAACTTCCTTGGCGATGAACCGCCAGGAGCTGGAACCGGAAGCCAATTCGTTGGCCCGCGCGACTAGGCCCGCGCCCTCGGACTTTGCATGCAGCTCCGCAAACGCACCTAGGACGACAGCTAAATCTCGGTAAACGGCGGCGATACCATCGTCGTCAGCCAGGTTTTTGTAGGCGCCGATGGCGGAATCAAGATCGCCCTGTTTCGCTGCTAGCGAGGCTAGCTGGAAACGCGCCAACATCTGGTAACCGGCAGGCGAATCCTTAGCGATTGCATCAAAGGCATCTTTGGCATCCGCATTCGTACTCGTGCTAGCCAAGGCCTGGGCCGCGGCAAATCGCTCGCCCAATTCGATACGAGTATTCAGATCATTGGTCTTCCAGCCTTGAAAACCGGCGACGCCGGCCACTAAAAGCAAAGAGCCTCCGATAATCAGCGTGCCGTATCGCTTCCAGAGCTGTTGCAGGTTTTCCTGCTTAAGTTCCTCATCGATCTCGCGTAGCAGAATATCTTGTTCGTCGGCCAATTGGGTCTCCTGATGGAACGTCTCGAAAGGCCCGGAAACATATCTTCCTGCTCCGGCAATGGCAAATCTAACCAGCGCTAAGGCTTATGCCACCCGCCATTTGATTGAACATCCCATGCTGGCGATTTGATCATCAGGGCCGCGTCCTGTTTGAATGATCGCCCTCATGGCGTCTAAAAGCTCCCGGCGCGCGTTATTTACGGCCGGTTTTGCTCTGGATTCGTCTAGCCGGCCTCGATACTGAAGTTCGTCGTCGGCATTGAAGCCAAAAAAGTCCGGAGTACATACGGCGCCATAGGCCTTGGCTGTTTCCTGCGTCTGGTCGATGAGATAGGGAAACGTGAAGCCATGGGTTTTGGCAAACATCTTCATGTTATCGAAGGAATCGGCCTCAACAATTTCCGTGGCGTTTGGCATTATGGCTGCAACGCCGACACCTTCATCCTGCAGCGCCTTGACGTCTGCCACCAACCGTGTGACCACGGCCTTCACATAGGGGCAATGGTTGCAGATGAACATCAAGAGTGTGCCATTTGGGCCGCGAACCGCATCCTGGTCGTAGGTCTTGCCATCGATGCCCGGGAGCATGAAGGTTGGTGGAGTCCAGCCGAAATCACATATGGGCGTGTGCACAAGTGCCATGCTTGAATCTCACTCCTATGAGCGTTTGCTGTTCTATAGCATTTCCGGACCGCCCAGAGAACAAAAAACGTTCATGAATACAGATGCTTAGTTGATGGCGTGATGGCGTCAGAACTGACGCGAATTTACGTGATATTAACATCTTTGTGGCATCAAAAGTACAAGGGTTTAGAATCGTGGATGTCATGATCATGCCAGCTTTTGATGGCCAACGCAGATTTGTCTTACTGGTGCTCTTTTGTGTCATAGCTCTGGGCGGTTGCGGGCCATTGGCCATGTCGGGGGTGCCGTTCCTGGGCCAGGCGGATGCCCTGGCGGTCGTCGGCACGGATAAGACGATCGTGGATCACTTCGTTTCGATCAGCAGCGGCAAGAATTGTTCTACCGTGCGCCGCGAGCAGGGACTTCATTACTGTGAGGAAGATGAACCCGAGATTAACCCCCGGATCTACTGCTATAACACCCTTGGCCGAGTGACCTGCTACGACCGGTTGAACCCCTACGCCAATGGGGTCCAGAAAGTGGGCGACAATAGCCACAACCTCGTAGATCCGCGGCGTCAGCGTCAGGGCGATGGCTTGTTCGAAGATCTCTCCAAACAATAAATTGCCATGGCCCTTACTGATCGCGTTTTGACCCGGTAACCGTACCGCCGAAGGTGGCATCCCATCGTCTAATCATTGATCTCGCTAATTGCCCCTTGGGTTCATGGCGGCTGATACTTCCAGATCATGGAAAACCCTTAATCATCGTACCCCATCAAAAAGCTACGGTATATGCACGGGGGTCCCATTCAGGCCCATACGTTGTGGATTTCCATGGCCAAGTAGGACGCTCAAAAAGTGGTCAAGTTGGTCACGGCGGTCAGTTGCTAATACGCGACGGACTGCCGGGCCCTCAACTCCCATCGCGCAACAGCGTTCGCGAAGGGGGGGTAATCAATTTCCAAATGTGGCGAAGCGGCCAAAATCGGGTTTAACAATTTTCTCATAATCGGCGAAACACAGCATCAGCGAGCGGTCCAACCGTCCGGCATTGAAGGCCACTTCCTCCCAAGCCCTAAAACTTTCGTCGACGACAAGGGTTAGGTCTTTTCGAAAACTAAAAGGAGGAATTGCGCCCATGATGCAGCCTGTAAGGTCCGCCGCTTCTTTTGACTGAGCGAACCGGCCTTTTTGCGCGCCCACATGTGACAATAACGCTTTCATGTCCAGGCGTTGGCTGCCGGGGATGACGGCCATGACGGCGCGTTTGCCTTTGCCGCGCCCACTCACGGAGAGCACGAGGGCCTTCATGGCCTGGGCCGGATCGTTTCCCCGAATGCGGCTGATTTCCTCGGAGCGCCCTTCCGGTTCGTGTTCAATAACTCGGTACCGCGCGTCGTGGGAATCTAGTAAAGCCAACAAGCGCTCATGGGTATCCTTGTCGCTCATAGGGTCCCGGCCATGGCCGCCTCGTAAATGCACCGCATGGCCGCTGCCTTAACTGGAACCGGGTTCGATGACGCCGTTGGATCCATCGCCGCCATGGAGGCAAGGTCGTCCAACCGATCCGCCTCGATGTTCAGTGTGGCTGCCGTGTGCGGGATTTCGAACTGTTCACGAAGGGCCAGGGTCCAGTCGATGACCGCGTGGAAAGACGGCTGCCGCAGTTCCAAGTAGCGAGCTAGGTCCGCCATGCGGTCCTTTATCGCCGGTTGGTTGAACATGAGTACATAGGGGATGAATACGGCATTAGTTAGGCCGTGATGTGTGTCGTAGATAGCGCCAACGGGATGGCTAAGGGAATGGATGGCGCCGAGGCCCTTTTGGAAAGCGGTGGCGCCCATGGCGGCGGCGCTCATCATGTGGGTACGCGCTTCCAGGTCGGCGCCGTCGGCGACCGCCCGCGGCAGCCATTGGTGGATCAACTTCAGACCCTCCAAGGCTACACCGTCAGCGATGGGATGATAGCCCGTCGCGCAATAGGCCTCCAGGCAGTGCACTAAGGCGTCCATGCCGGTCCAGGCCGTCAGGTTGGCGGGCAATCCGGTGACCAACTCCGGATCGCAAATGACGACGCCCGGCATCATGCGGGGATGAAAGATGACTTTCTTGGTTTGCATGCCCTCGTGGGTGGCGACACCCGCGCGCCCCACTTCCGAGCCGGTGCCGGAGGTCGTCGGTACAGCGACGATGGGGGCGATGGCACTGGCATTGGCCCGCGTCCAATAGTCGCCGATGTCTTCGAAGTCCCAAAGAGACCGGGTCTGTCCGGCCATGAAGGCGATCAGCTTACCGACGTCCATCGCGCTGCCGCCGCCGAAAGCGATGACGCCATCGTGGTTACCATTCTTGAAGGTTTGAACGCCGGCGTCCACGTTGCTGCCGAGTGGATTGGGTTTGACCTCGTAGAACAAACCTGTCGGAAGGCCTACCGCATCGTTCGCTGCAAGGGCATCGATTACCATGGGTAAGGCCTTTAACCCCGGGTCCGTGACCAGCAGGGGCCGCGCCATGCCAAGTGCCCGGCAGGCTTCTGCCAGCTCGGAAATGCGCCCAACGCCCATGCGGACAGCTGTCGGGTAACTCCAGTTGCCGGTAAGTGTAGTCTTGGTCATGTCGTGCTTATACTCGGTGATCTATGGGGTGGGAGACGCGTTGCGATCAATCAGATGATCTCGAAGTAGCGCTCCATCTCCCAATCGGTGATGTGTTTGCGGAACTCGCGTTCCTCCCATTCGCGGCTGGCGGCGAAGTGATCGACGAAGGTGTCGCCGAATAGGGCGCGGGCCGGTTTTGAGGTCTTAAAGCGTTGCGCTGCCTCCCACAGGGTGGCCGGAAGGTTGAGCCGCTTCGGGAATTTGGCGTCGTAGGCGTTGCCGCGGATGGCCGGTTCTGGTTCGATCTCGTTTTTAATGCCCCACAGGCCGGCGCCAACAGCCGCGGCCAGTGCCAGATAGGGGTTCGCATCGGCGGCGGCGACCCGATATTCGACGCGCTGGGACTTCGCCGACCCGGGAATGACTCGAAGCGCGCAGGTACGATTATCCACCCCCCAGGTGGCGTTGGTCGGCGCCCAGTATCCTGGAATCAAACGGGTATAAGAGTTTACCGTAGAGGCGATCATAGCCAGCATTTCCGGCATCAGTTTCTGCTGCCCTCCGACGAAGTGACGCATTAGCTGGCTCATGCCGTCGGACGTATCGCCGTCGAAAAAGGCGGCAGCACCATCCTTGGATTTGAGGGACATGTGGATGTGACCGCTTTGGCCGGGCCAATCGCCGGAGCATTTGGCCATGAAAGTAGCCATCATACCGTTTTTCTGAGCCATGATCTTTGTGAATGCCTTAAACAAGGCAGCCTTATCAGCGGCGTTCAGGGCCGTATCGACGGTGATGGCGGCTTCCAGGACGCCGGGTCCGGTCTCCTCGTGTAAGCCTTCGAGGGGCATGTCCATGTCCGTACATCCCTCAAGGAGGTCGCGGTAGAAATCGCTCTCCACTGTATTACGGAGGATGGAATAGCCAAAGAACCCGGGCTGCATGGGGGTCATGTCCTGGTAATTCTTCTCGCGCACGCTTTGGGGCGTTTCCTCGAAGACAAAAAATTCGTATTCGAACCCAGCGAGGACGTCGAAGCCCATGCCGTCAGCCCGGTCCAGAACCCGGCGCAGCATGGCCCGAGGGCATACCGCTTCATGATTGCCTTCAAATTCGCCAAGGAACAACAACATGCCGTCTTCCCAAGGGATCTCGCGGCAACTGGCCGGTAGGATCCGGACGCCTGCATCTGGATATCCGGTATGCCATCCTGTAACGGTTACATTGTCGTAAAGCTGATCGTACGCATCCCACCCGACGATCACATCGCAAAATCCAAACCCCTTGTCCAAGGCGGAAAAAAATTTGTCTCTGGCCATATATTTGCCACGGAGAATGCCGTCGATGTCAAAGACCCCGACTTTAACGTGATCGAGGCCGCGCTGTTCGACAATGGTGCGGGCTTGTTCAGAGTTCGTGACGTCCCGGGGATCCATTTTGTTCTCCTATGGGCTTTCGCTGTTATGGCAGGTTAGCAGGACGCAAGGATATTTTCATGTCAAAGTACGCGGCTTGTCTCGTCCAAACTTGACGTCGGCCTCGGGCGCGATACGGTCGGGGATTGGGATCAAGGAACCGCTTAATGTCGGACGTCACCGCTCAATTACAGAATGCCATCCAGCTTCACCAGTCTGGTTGTCTGGACGAAGCTGGGGAAGCTTACGGCGATATCCTGAGAACAGATCCGGGACACGCTGACGCCCATCACCTGCTGGGTCTGCTGGCCTTCCAACGGGCCGCATTTGATGAGGCCTTGAATCTGATCGACAAGGCGATCACCCTTCATTCGGAAGCGGCTATGTATCATTCTAACCGCGGGCGGGTGCTGAAGGCCGTCGGTGAGAATAGGGCCGCCGTATCGGCCTTTGCCCGCGCACTCTATTTGCAACCCGGTGACCCCGCATCCCTGTCCGATCTTGCCGGTGCGCACCTGGATTCCGGCGAAACGGAGACCGCCATGCTGTTTGCTAACCGGGCTGTGGAACTTAGTCCAGATTTGGTGCCGGCTCATTATAATTATGGATTGGCCGCAACGGCCTTGAAGCAATTCAGTTCCGCGCAGCCCGCCTTCGAACGCTGCGTTGAACTGGCGCCGCATTTCGCGCCGGCGCTGTTCGAGTTGGGGTGTTTGCATCAAGCTGAAAATAACGATGACCTGGCCGAAACCTATTATCGGAGCGCCATCGCCGTGGACCCGGCACTGTTCGAGGCGCAGGCTAATCTTGGCAATATTCTCCGCACACGTTCGATCTTGGAAGAGGCTGTCTTCCATTATGATGCGGCGTTGGCCGAGGCCCCTGACCATGCCACCGTTCATGGTAACCGCGGTGTGGCGCTGCAGGAACTGGGCGATCCAGTAGGTGCATTGTGCGCGTATGAGCGAGCGTTGGAGTTGGATCCAGAGAACGCGGAAACCCAACGGAACCGTGCGCAGGTATTGCTGCAGATGGGACGCCTGCCTGAGGGGTGGGCGGCCTTTGAATGGCGTTGGAAAACGCAGCACTTTGCGGAGATATACCGGGACTGGCCTTGCCCACAATGGGACGGTCGGTCCCAGGCGAACGCGACCGTCCTTGTCCATGCCGAACAGGGTTTCGGGGATACGATTCAGTTCGCCCGCTATTTACCGGCGATGGCCGCCAGGGTTCGACGTGTCCTCGTGGAGTGCCCGGCGCCGTTAACCAAATTGATGGCACGGTGTGCGGGCGTCGACGACGTGATCGCGACCTCAAGCCCATTGCCCTCATGTGATTACCATATCCCGATGATGAGCCTGCCGGGTGCCTTCGCGACCAATCTGGACACGATTCCCAGGAACGTTCCCTATTTGGCCGTCCCTGGTGAACTCCGCGACGCCTGGTCAGAGCGGGTCGGCGGGCAGGGCCAATTTCGGGTTGGAGTGGTCTGGAAGGGGAGCCATCACCATCAACGGAATACCTGGCGTTCTCCCGGTCTGGCGGCGTTTCAGCCGCTATTCGACGTTCAGGGCGTGCACTGGGTGTCGCTGCAAAAGGATGACGAAGCCAGCGACTTGAGGACATTGAAAATGACGTCGAAGTTAGTGGCGTTGGGCGGTCAGCTTCGAGATTTTTCGGATACGGCGGCGGCTATGGCCCATCTTGATCTCATTATTAGCCCCGATACTGCAGTGGCGCATCTGGCCGGTGCACTTGGTCGGCCTGTCTGGCTGTTAGCTAGTTTGTTAGTTGCTCATCGATTCGTTAATTCGACTGTTCATCCGATTGATAATTCGATTGTTAAGCCGACCGTTAGTTCAATTCGATTCGATTTTTAATGCGATTGTGCTGGATTTTTTCATGTTTCTCATTCGATCTTTTTTTTGAATTCTGGCAGGTTGCAGCACTTGCACTACTCATTCTTATTTTCAGTCATGAGGCATCCGCCACGTGCTTTTCTTTCTGATCGATTTTCCAAATCAAAGTACTAGAATATGATAGTACATTGAGACTCTATTCACGTGTACTCAAATCCGAGAAGAGTGTTGAGTCTCAAATTTCGATCCTCGAAGCGAAAATTGAGAGGCCGACGTATCCACGCTGCATGAACAAGCGAATG
>CAJWVP010000117.1 GCA_913048145.1 uncultured Rhodospirillaceae bacterium | reverse complement strand
TGGTGATCCGGGACGTCGCCACCGGCAGCGGTGAGGCAGCGTCTCGTCTGCGCCACGAAACGTCCGGTCCTCTGGCGGCAGCAAACCTGTGTTCCTCACTGTTCGGTAGGGAGACAGATGGCGTCGTGCTGACCGATACACTAATGGTGCAGGCGTGTTGCCGTCTGCTGGAGGAGGGGTTTGCGCCGTGATCCAAATTAGAATTGTTGGGCGACAGCCGGAATTGCCGCCTAACAGCACCGGGTTTGCGCTACTGCCTTGAGCCATCCGGCATAGAGGCGTTCGCGTTCGGCGTCCGCCATGGTGGGCGTGTAAGTCTTATCGATCCGCCAATTTGCCGCCACGTCGTCCAGGGAATCATAAATCCCGGCGCCCAGGGCTGACAGATAGGCCGCACCAAGGACGGAAGTTTCCGTGTTAATCGGGCGCTCGACGCGTACGGACAGGACGTCGGCCAGGAACTGCATGGTCCAATCATTGGCCGCCATGCCGCCGTCAACGCGGACGGAAGCTGGCGTTGTTCCGTCGGCGGCCATGGCTTCGAAAAGGTCGCGGGTCTGATACACCACGGACTCCAAGGCGGCGCGGACAATCTCGGGCGCGCCGCTGTCGCGGGTCAGGCCAACGATGGCACCGCGTGCTTCTGTGTCCCAATAGGGGGCGCCCAACCCAGTGAAGGCGGGGACCAGATAGACGCCGCCGGTCTCGGGCACCCCGCGGGCGATGGCTTCCGTTTGGGCCGCGTCATGGATGACCTTCAACTGGTCGCGCAGCCATTGCACGGCGGCACCGGCGATGAAAATGCTGCCCTCCAGGGCGTAGGTGGTTTGGCCAGCAATGCGATAGGCCACCGTGGTCAGCAATTTGTGGTTTGACACAAGCGGCGTGGTGCCCGTGTTGAGCATGGCAAAGCAACCGGTGCCAAAGGTGCTTTTGATCATACCGGGTTCGAAACTCGCCTGTCCGACCAGTCCCGCATGCTGATCGCCGGCGACGCCCCGGATGGGGATGGCCGCGCCAAACAGCGTGGGATCCGTCTCGCCGAAGTCACCGGCTGAGTCGCGAACGTCGGGCAGCAACTCGGCGGGGACGCCGAGGAGAGCCAAAAGGGTAGCGTCCCATGCTTGGTCGTGAATATTGAATAACATGGTCCGCGATGCGTTGGTCGCATCCGTGGCGTGCACCTGTCCGCCCGTCAACCGCCACAGCAAGAAGGTATCGATCGTTCCGAAGGCGAGTTCCCCGTTGCTTGCGCGCGCGCGCGCGCGCGTCACATTATCCAAAATCCAGGCCACTTTGGTGCCAGAAAAATAGGGATCCAAGACCAGACCGGTCTTCGCGGCAATGGCATCCGCGTGTCCGCCGTCCCGGAGAGTGTCGCACACCGATGCAGTGCGCCGGTCCTGCCAAACGATTGCATTGTGAACCGGCACGCCTGTTGTCCGGTCCCAGACGACGGTAGTCTCACGCTGGTTGGTGATGCCGATGGCGGTGATCGCCGACGCCCCGTCCGGACAGGCGGCGATGGCGTCCGCGCACACGGCCACGGTGGCAGACCAGATTTCTTCGGGATCGTGTTCCACCCAACCGTCGTCGGGAAAGATTTGCGGCAACTCCCGTTGCGCTATGTGAATCTGGAAGCCGCCATCGTCGAAGAGGACAGCGCGGGTGCTGGTGGTGCCTTGATCGATGCCCAGAATGTAACGCGTATACGCCATGGTGCTTGCCTATGCGATCTTGAGAATCCTGTCCGGATAATCAGAGATGATGCCGTGGACGCCCCAGTCCAGCAACTGTCGGGCCCGCTTCGGCCGGTTCACCGTGAAACAACGCAAGATGAAGCCGGCCTTCAGGATCTCCTTTGCCCGTCGTTCGCGCAACCGTCGTGACATACAGTGCAGGGTATCCGTTTCGACAGCGTCAAGCTGCGCACGCCAATCCTTCGGCACGGCGGACACCAATAGCGCCCGGGCCAGATGCGGTGCTGCGATGGCGCATGCTTGCAGGGCGGCGGCGGAGAAGCTGGAGACCAAGGGCGGCGGCAGATCCGTCGGCCAGGTCTCCGCAAGGGCTTTGCCCACGGCCATGCCCGTTTCCGCCTCGCGGCCCTTTGACGGTTTGATCTCGACGTTGGCACCCATGCCGCATCGCGCTAGAACGGCCAGTCCTTCGTCCAAGGTCGGCAGGGGCGTGCCCGCGAAAGCCGCGTTAAACCAAGCGCCCGCATCGTAGGTCCGAAGCGCCTGCAGATCCTGATCGGCAATCGGGCCGCGTCCGTCCGTATTTCGATCCAGGGTATCGTCATGGAACAGGACAGGGACGCCGTCGCGGCTCAGCTTTACGTCGAACTCCACCCAAGAGATGCCCAATTCGTGAGCCTTTAAAAGCGATGGCAAGGTATTTTCCGGTGCGTGTCCAGCGGCGCCCCGATGTCCGATCACATTCGGTACAGAACCGCCCGAAGCCGTTGAAAACCGTTTGCTATCCGCCTTATGAACCATCACCCTACGCCAAGAAAATATGGAAAATCCTATCGCCTCGCGAATTCACGAATGAGGACGACATGGCCGACGAATCCCTGAAACGCATGGCATTGGAGTATCACCGGCAACCGGTGCCCGGCAAGCTCGAGATTGCCGCGACCAAGCCGCTGGCAAATCAGCATGACCTGGCATTGGCCTACTCACCGGGCGTGGCGGCGGCCTGCGAGGCCATTGTCGAGGACGCCGGAGAAGCCGCGACCCTCACGGGGCGTCAGAACCTAGTGGCTGTGATATCCAACGGGACCGCCGTTTTGGGACTTGGTAATATCGGGCCGCTGGCGTCGAAGCCGGTGATGGAGGGGAAGGCGGTTCTCTTCAAGAAATTTGCGGGCATCAACGTTTTCGACATCGAAGTGGATGAGACGGATCCTGACAGATTGGTTGATATCATCGCTTCGCTAGAACCCACCTTTGGCGCCATCAACCTGGAAGACATTAAGGCGCCGGAATGTTTCGTGGTTGAGCGTAAATGTCGGGAGCGCATGGGCATTCCTGTCTTCCATGACGACCAGCACGGCACGGCCATCGTTACCGGCGCCGCGATCCTCAACGGTCTATGCGTGGTTGGTAAGGAGTTTGCCGACATCAAGCTGGTGTCCACTGGTGGCGGCTCGGCGGGCATCGCGTGCCTGAACCTGCTTCTGAGTTTGGGTGTAAAGCGGGAAAACGTGTGGCTGGTTGACCATCTGGGCGTGGTCCACGAGGGTCGCGACGAAGAGATGAACCCGGAAAAGGCCGCCTATGCTCAGAAGACGGATGCGCGGACGCTGGACGAAGTGATCGACGATGCGGATGTGTTTCTGGGTTTGTCGGCTGGCGACATCCTGAAACCGGAAATGGTCAAGCGCATGGCGGCGAAACCGCTAATCCTGGCCCTGGCCAATCCAGCACCGGAGATTAATCCAGACGATGCCCGGGCCGCCAACCCGGATGCAGTGATCGCCACGGGCCGTTCGGATTATCCGAACCAGGTCAATAATGTGCTGTGTTTCCCGTTTATTTTTCGGGGTGCCCTGGATGTGCGAGCGACGACCATCAACGAGGAGATGAAGTTGGCGGCTGTGCATGCAATCGCCGATTTGGCGAAGGCGGAGAGCTCGGAGGTGGTGGCGCAAGCCTACCAAGGCGAGGAATTGGTCTTCGGGGCAGACTATCTCATTCCCAAGCCGTTTGATCTTCGCCTGATCGTGGAGGTTGCCGCGGCCGTCGCCCAAGCGGCGATGGACTCCGGTGTCGCTAAACAGCCCATTGAGGATTTCGAGCGCTACCGGGAACGCCTGGGGCGTTTCGTTTTTCGGTCCGGCATGTTGATGAAGCCGGTATTCGAGCGCGCCCGCCGCGACCGCCGCCGCCTGGTGTTTGCTGAGGGCGAGGACGAGCGCATTCTGCGGGCTCTTCAGGTCGTGGTCGATGACGGCATCGCGAGACCGATTCTGGTAGGCCGACCGGACGTGGTGGTTAATCGGATCGAGAAGTTGGGCCTGCGTCTGGAAGAAGGACGTGACTTTAGTCTCACCAATCCCGAGAGCGATCCGCGCTATGCTGACTACTGGCGCGGGTATCACCGGATTATGGAGCGCCGTGGCGTTTCCCCGGACTTGGCCCGAACCATCATGCGCACGAACTCAACGGTCATTGCTGCCATGATGATGCAGCGCGGCGAGGCGGACGCGATGATCTGCGGCACCTATGGCCATTACGGCTGGCACCTCAAGCATGTTCTGGACGTGGTCGGTAAGGCTCCGGGAATCCGCGACGTGTCCGCCATCAGCGCCTTGATCGTCAACAAGGGAACGTTCTTCATCTGCGACACCCAGGTCACGCCGGACCCGTCCATGGAGGAAATTGTGGAAATGACGATGCTTGGTGCCGATGTGGTTCGCCGGTTCGGCATGAACCCGAAGGTGGCGCTGATTTCGCACTCCAACTTTGGCAACGCGGATACGCCTAGCGCTCGAAAAATGCGGGCCGCAGTGGTCAAACTCCGCGATCGGGTGCCGGATTTGGAGGTTGAAGGAGAGATGCATGCCGATTCCGCCGTCAGCCCGGTGCTGCGCCAGCGCGTCTTTCCGAACGCGCGCCTGAGCGGAGCAGCCAATCTTCTCGTTTATCCGAATCTGGAGGCGGCGAACGGGGCGTTCAATCTACTCAAGGCCGCGGGGGATGGTCTGGCGGTCGGCCCCTTGTTGGTTGGCGCTGCGAAACCCGTTCACATCGTTACGCCGTCAATTTCGGCGCGCGGCCTAGTCAACATGAGCGCTTTGGCGGTTGTTGACTCTCAGTCCCGAGAGGGACAGAAGCCGCTGCTGTGACGTCCGATTTTACCGCCGCGCTGCGTTAAGAGGGCGGTCAGTTAATGTAGTCGTCCAGGTCCAAAACCGAGTCGTCCAGGCTAAGATCCGTTGCGATGGCGAGGAGCAAGCGCGACCCTTGGTCAGCTGCTTCTTCACGTTGCCATACGTCGTTCCAATCGGTGGTTGGCGCGGGTATGGATGTCGGCGGGGCGCTCAGTGCGTATTCGTCAATAATCGGTGCCATTGGTATTCTCCGTTATCCTACATACGAGAAAAATAAAGCAATTCTCATGCCATATTCTCCAGGTTCGGCATCGGAGGGCCGTTAAGTATTTCTCGACACTTTCCTTCATATTGTGTTGAAAGCCATTTCTTTGTGTATAGATGTTGTGTGAATAATTGGCTGGTGGATGCGAATTCGTTGGTTTACACTATGAAACAAAAGGTATTTTGTGCGGATTCCGCTAAGTCTGAAGTGTGATTTGGGAAAAAATTGCCGTCCGACAACAGGCATTTGACGCTACGGAGAATTAGCTGAGCGACTTGGGGTAAAGAATATTTTCCGGTTAATTGGTCATACAAGTATCGTCGCCTTAGGCGTCGCGATGGCGCTTGACGTCGCGCAGGCGCAGTCCCTGCGCGAGATGCTGACGGACCTTACCAAGAACCACAAACGTGTCCTCGCGGCGGCGGCCAGCCTTGAGGGGGCGAAGGAAAGAATTGAAGTGGCGCGTGGCGATTGGTATCCGAATTTGGACGTTACCGCGAACTACGGCCATGAACGGCAGAACAAGCCCACCGGAACCGATGACACGGCACTGGAGCCGCGGAATCTTGAGACCAAAATCACGCAAAAGCTGTGGGATTTTGGGTCGACGAATTCGTCCATCCGTCGGGCCACTCTGGCCTATCGCCAAGCCGATGCGCAGCTTAGTGCGACCGTGCAAGGGATCATTCTGGAGGGCGTCAGCGCGCACTTGAACGTGATGCGTTTTCAGAAGCTCTTGGATTTTGCCAAGGGGTCGGCGGAAAACATCAAGCAGCAGGCGGAACTGGAAGACGCAAAGGTACAACGGGGATCCGGGTTTACGACGGACGTGCTTCAGGCGAAGTCTCAATTGGCTGGGGCGCTCGGCAACATCATCCGGAGCGAGAGGGCGCTGTTGGAAGCATTGAACGCCTACCAGGCGGTGTTTGGTGATGCGCCCAAAGACATTGCTAAAATGAGGGAACTGCGCTTACCGCTGGAGCTTTTGCCTAAGTCGCTTGATGAACTGTTGGTTTTTGTCCGCCAAGACAGCCCAACGTTGCTCGTCGATCGCCTGACCGCCTCTATCGCCCGCGAAGATGTTGCCAAAACCCGCGTGGACGAATTCATGCCGACCTTCGATGTGATTGGTGAGCATAAGAACAAGCAAAACAGCGGCGGTACCGTCGGTTCTCAGCAGGACTGGCAGATCAAGCTTGAGGCTACCTACGGTTTCAATTTGGGTTTGACGGCAGTCAATTCCTTGCGGGCTTCGCGTCAGGCGCACATCACTGCGGTAAACCAGTTCGGTGACCGCCGGGATGTTCTCGAACTGCAGGCGAGGAACGCCTGGCACAAGTTGGAGACCTCAAGAAGAGAGGCGGAACATCGACACAATCAAGTCGACATCGCGTCCGAGTTCCTGGAACTTGCTCGCCGTGAGCGGCAATTGGGCAATCGCTCGTTAATTGATGTGCTGGGTGGAGAAACCAACCTTATCAACGCCGCGTCCGATGCGGCATCCGCCGATGCGGATGTCGCTGTAACCGTGTTTGAGGTTCTGTCCACCATGGGGCATCTGGACGCCACTATTATCGATTGAACTAAGTCGTCATTGAACGCCATCGAAAGCTGAAGGGCGAAAAATTAGCTAATTATGACCCGGACCTGAATGTTTAAACGGGTATGATGTCTCGTCCAAATTTCTCTCAGGATCAGTCTTTATAAAAGGCATACAACCTTAATCGATCTGATCACTGCCAGAAGGGAGGATGTAAACATGGATGGACACACGCCGCCGCCGTCGGCTTTGTCGAAACTCGCCTAGAATGCGACTAACTCCTTGCTTGGCCAAAAGCTTGGCTTTGCGGAAGCCATTAACGAGGTCGAATTGGTCAAGGGAAACGTGTTCAACGTGCGCGCAGATGACGTACTAGTTATCGCGATGGCCGGGTGGCTGTGCGCTGCGACCGAGGGCAGGTGTCTCAGGCGTAAGCCATGGTTTTGGCTTCCGCCTTCATCGATTGGATCGAGCGCCTGAAGGCGCGCTAAGGTCCGCCGACGGGGTAAAATGTGACCGTCAGGACGGTGTTGGGTGGCCTAGAAATCATCAAAACTATCGTCCGATGAAAAGTGTTTTTGGTAGCGATCGGGCACTCATTATCCTGGTGGTACTTGCTTTCGACGACGAGCGTTACGATTATCCGGATCGCCTACACAGTTTTCTTTTGCTCTACCGCTATGGCGCCGCACCCCTGTTCCTCCCCGTCCAGTAAAGTTGATCTTATGCGCCTGAATCTCCGTCATGTGGGCCAATGATCGCTGAAGAAAGACGAGAGCGATTAGAGTTGGTCGCGAACGAAGTCCAGAATGACGTTCCGCGGTAATTGCGCGATGCATGGGTACATTCCGCGCTCCGCCGGAAGGTGACAGACCCCAAGGCAGCCTTCACAATCCATTCCTTGATAAATGAAGTGCGCATTCGGTGGTGTGATGGCGGGGTCGTAAGGCACGATTTCACCCACATATGCGGCGCTGGCTAAGCATAGGGTCGTCGCGCCAACGGCCACCGCCAGATGCATGCAAGCCGTATCTACGGAAATGACCAACGCCGCCGACCGCAAACGTCCCGCTAGCGTTTGGAAATTAGTGTTGTCGAATTGAACCCGCGGATGGCTCAACAGGGTCTCGTAAGCGGGATTGGCGGCGCGATCGGCAGCGGTGCCGGTAATCACGATGGTATGGTCTTCGGGGACCAATGCGATGATCTCCGCGAATAGGTTCGGTGCCGGTTGCTTTCCCTTAACTGCCGAGTAGGGGTGGATCACTACAAATGGGTTCGGCTCCCGTGTCGCCGGGGGCAATCGGTCCGGCGCTAGGTGAAGGGATGTCGTAACGGGTGGTTTCCCCTTCAGCCACGCGGCGAATTCCAACCAACGCCGCACCTTGTCCTTTCGAGCTGGGCCGCTCTCGAAAAGGCGGGAGTAAAACTGACGATTGGCGTTCAGTTGAGCAGTATACTTGGCCCAAGGGCGCGGCTCCATGGCGACGGCCTCGGCGGCGACGCAGGCGAAAGCCAGAGCTTCGTCCATGTCTGGATGGCGGCGGTGGTCCGTGTGGATCACAAGGCGGAAGTTGGCTTCATAAAGCTCCGCCATGATCGCACGACGGAAGGCAAGGTCGTGTCTGAGGCGCTGGAAATCGACGCTTTGAACCGCCACCTGCGGCGGGAACAAAAACCCCAGCTCGTCCG
>CAJWVP010000116.1 GCA_913048145.1 uncultured Rhodospirillaceae bacterium | reverse complement strand
TGAACCAGACGGTATGGAGTCGCGTTAGCGCGACCACCGCACGCTCCTCCCCCTTTGCGGTCACAAGAGGGTCTTGGAATTTGGCTGGGTCCATGGGAACGGCCTGGGAAATCATCGAATTGGACATGGCACTAATTTCAATTCTCACTGCGGGTGATTTTCATCATCATTTGATAATATGCACCGCTGTTCCGCGCTAATCAAAAATAGTTTTATTAGCCCGATATAACCCCAGTCAGTTGCCAAGAAAGGTTAAGGCTTGGTTTTCCTCGAACACACAAAGCGGCAATTTACCGACCACATCAATATTCATCTGGATCAGATCACCGTTGTGCTCTCAATGTGCGCCGCAAATACCACCAGATATAGCGCATACCTTGCCGCCTGCGAACCGATACCGTATACCCATGAAAGTAGACCATTGTGTGGATTCCTGGATCGCTGGGCGGGTGTAGTTCAATGGTAGAACGAAAGCTTCCCAAGCTTTAAACGGGGGTTCGATTCCCCTCACCCGCTCCAGGAGCAGTGTTCGGATAGGAACGCGTGCGTTAAAGTTGCCGCAGACATGGTCAAACCGAAAGCGGAGAGGGCGCGGATATAACCGACGTTGGCGATGACCTTATGGCTCAACCTAGTTTCGACAACGATCCCCGCCTAGTACTGGGCCGTCGCCGCACCAATGATCCAGGCGGGCACACCAGCCTCGCCAATGTGCATGCTCAATGTCGTTGCCAAGACGCCGTTGCGACGCATCAACAACGCCGAGTCAGCGAGAAGCGACGACACCGATGACAATGTCTGGGATATGGACATTGCAAACCTAAATGTTCAGGCCTGCGATCATGAATCAACCATCGCACCTACGGGCCCATTTAGACATTTCCAGAAGGTGAGAAAAATGAGGAAAATTATAGGTCTAGCCCTCGATTTTGGCAGGTAGGGAACTTTACTTATGGGATCGACGCGCCAGTTCCTCAGAGATCTTTTTCGCGGCCGCTTGAAGGGGTTTCAGCATGGTCCGTACGGCCTGCTCGGGCGTCAGCGCCTTTTTGAGGTACAGCACGTTGATGGACGCGAAAACTTCGTCGACGGCCATGATTGGTACGCCAACACTGGTCATCGTGTGGCGGTATTCGATCCGCGAATAGTCCGGGTGCATGATGGCATACCCACGCTTGCGAATTTCATCGAAGAACTTCTTGGCGGCGACCGGATCACGGGCGATATCGTTCCAAGGATCGGCGTTTTCGGCCTCCCGGGCCAATACGGCCTCGCGCTCCTCAGTTGGACTAAAGGCCAGATAGACCTGGCCGAGGCTGGTTGCAAGGATGGGTGCGCGGTAACCCGGGTGCCGGTTCAGCATCATCGGCCCAGCCTTCCGCGATGTCTCCACTAGGAGCATGGCGTCGGTATCGAAGATAGCCACATCCGAAGGCCATCCAATTTCGTCCTGGAATTCCTCCATGATCGGCGTAACGATAGCGCTGACCGCGCGATGGCGATCATAGCCAACGCTGAGCAGCAACGCCTTGCCGGTCACCTCGTAGGTCCGCGTTTCTTCGTTGCGCACGGTCAAACCCGCGTGAGCCAGGGTCTCCAACATACGGACAATGGTGGCCTTGTCGAGGCCCGTGTGGCGGTGGATTTCGCCCACCGTCGCGCGACCTTTAAGGCGATTGGTGGCCAATAATACGTCCAGTCCGCGAAGGACCGCATTGACCGGTCTATATGATGTCATGGTACTCGTGTTCGTCGTCGGCTCCGCAAAGCAAGCCACTTCAGCATCTGAAATATTGTTTCATTTAAAATACCCCCAGTAGGGGGCATATTGCAATGCCCTTTGCCAACGGCCTAGCCTAACGGCATCCGACACCATAAAATATCTCTTAAAGGATTGATATGATGGACTTTTCCCTCACCGAAGAACAGCGCACCTTGCAGGACACCGTGCGCCGGTTCGCGGAAGGCGAACTCATCGACGTGGCTCGCGAATGTGAGGAAAAAGATGAACCGCCACCATTGGACATCCTCAAGAAATTCGCCAATATGGGCCTTTTGGGGGTCAACATTCCCGAAGATCTGGGCGGCGTCGGTATGTCCCACATGGACGCCGTTCTGGTTCTAGAAGAAGTCGGCCGTATCTCCGCCGCCGTGGCCTTTCCGATCTTCGAAAGCTGTTTCGGCCCAATTCTTGCCGTCGCCCATTTTGCGCCTGATGAGTTGCGTCGACGCATCGTTCCGAAGGTTTGTTCAGGCGACATGATCGTCGCAGTTGCCATGTCCGAACCGAATGCCGGCACCGCATTGACCGATCTCACCACAAAGGCCGAAGTGAAGGGCGATAAAATTGTCATCAACGGCCAGAAACGTTGGTGTTCGGGCGCCGGACATTCCGACGGTTATGTCGTTTATTGCCGCTTCTCCGACGAATCGGGGGCAAAGGGTATTGGCGCGGTATTTGTGGAAAAAGGCGCCAATGGCTTCAGTTTTGGCAAGCGCGAACAAAACATGGGCTTTCGCGGCATCCACCACGCGGATATGTACTTCGACAACGTGGAGTTGCCCATCGAGAACATGATCGTTCCCGCCGGGGGCTTCAGAAAACTCATGGAAGCCTTCGATTTGGAGCGTTGCGGCAACACCACCATGAGCCTCGCCATCGCCCAATCGGCCTTCGATTACGTTCTTAGCTACGTCCAGGAGCGCGAGCAGTTCGGCAAACCCATCGTCGATTTCCAGGCGGTGCAATTGCATTTGGCGGAAATGAAAATGAAACTGGATGCCTCGCGTCTTATGCTTTACCGGGCCGTGATCAATGCCGAATCAGGTTTGCCTTCGGTGGGTGAGAGTTCCATCGCCAAATGCTTTGCCAACGAGATAGTGCGTGAGGTCACGGGCAAGTGCATGCAGCTCATGGGCGGCTATGGCTATTCCAAGGAATACCCCATCGAACAAAAGATGCGCGACGGTTGGGCCTGGGGGATTGCCGGCGGCGCCATCGACATCCAAAAGACCAACATTGCCGCGGCTTTGATCGGCCGCCGCTTCTCACAGCGGAGCTAAATCGATGGCTTCATCTCCGACTCTTCCTCTCGGCGGCATTCGCGTCATCGACATGACGACGACGCTGGCAGGTCCTTATGGCAGCCAGATCCTTGGGGACTTTGGGGCCGACGTTATCAAGATCGAGGCGCCCGGTGGCGATGCGATTCGCAACGCCGGTCCACAGCGCCACCAGGGCATGGCCGCCACGTTCATGGGCTGCAACCGTAATAAACGTAGCGCCGTTCTAGATCTGAAGACAGCGGCCGGGAAAGATGCGCTTTGGATGCTTCTGGACACCGCGCAGGTTTTCCTGCACGCCATCCGCCCACAGAAGATGGCAGCGCTCGGTTTCGATGCGGCCTCCGTCATGCAACGCCGTCCAGACATCGTCTACGCAGCGTTGCACGGCTACCACGAACATGGACCCTACGGTGGGCGGCCCGCCTACGACGACGTGATCCAGGGCGAGGCTGCGATCACCGACACCTTCACGCTCCGTGACGGCAAACCAGCCATGGTGCCGTCCTCCTTCGCGGACAAGAATACGGGACTGATCACCGCAAACGGCGTCCTGGCTGCTATCATCCAGAACTTACGCACGCAGGAAGGCGTCTATCTCGAGATCGGCATGTTTGAGGGGATCGTCGCCTACAACCTCGTCGAACATTTGTATGGCCGAATGTTCGTACCGGCGGAGGGAGACGCGGGCTACGCTCGAGTGGTCTCTGAACACCGCCGCCCGCACGCGACCCGCGACGGCCACCTCTGCATGCTGCCCTACACAGACCCACAGTGGCGAAAGTTCTGGGCCATGGCCGGGCGGCCAGAGCTGGCCGACGATCCGCGTTTCGTCACTATGCAGGCTCGATCCAAGAATATCGACGCCCTCTACGGGACCGCCGCCGATTGCCTGAAGACGAGAGGCTCGGCAGAATGGCTCGCGCTCCTGGCAGAGGCGGAAATTCCCGCTGGGCCTGCGAACCGCCTGGATGACCTGTTCACGGACCCGCACCTCCAGGCCATCGGGTTCTTCCGCGAGCACAATCACCCAAGCGAGGGTGAGTTGATCGCCCCGGACACGCCTTATCGGCTGAACGGGCAGTCACTCCCCGTACGTCAGCCGGCACCGCGCCTCGGTGAGCATACCCGTGAGATACTAGCCGAAGTAGGATATGATGACGATGCGATCAACACGATGATGGAACAAAAATCATGAAAGTGATGCAAATTCAGGACGAATGGGGCCCCGAGCATATCAAACTAGCCAAACGTCCTGACCCGGAGCCGAGCCCGGGCGAGATCATCATCGACATGAAGGCCACCGCCATAAACCCTCGCGACCTAATCCTGACACAGCGCGGCTACGGCCGTCATTCTGGTGAGTTGCCGCTGATCCCGCTGGCAGACGGCGCTGGATATGTTTCCGCCGTGGGCGAAGGCGCCACCAAGTTCCAGATCGGCGAAATGGTCTGTCCGATCTACAACCGGAACTGGTTGACAGGGACCTCGGACGCGGCGCATGCCGGCGGCTCCCACGGCGGCCCTATCGACGGCACTCAGTGCGAAAAGATGCAAATCCCAGAAAGCGCCGTCGTTCGCGCTCCGTCTTACATGACGCCAAAGCAGGCGGCGACTTTGACCGTAGCCGCGCTGACGTCCTGGAACGCCGTGGTCGAACAGGGCCAGGCGAAGGCCGGGAACGTGATCCTTTTGCAGGGTACAGGCGGCGTGTCCTTGTTCGCGCTCCAGTTCGCAAAGATGGTGGGCGCGGAGGTGATCCTAACGTCGTCCAGCGACGAGAAACTCGCCCGTGCGAGAGAACTTGGCGCCGACCACCTGATCAATTACCGCCACAACCCTGATTGGCACCGCACCGCCATCGAGATCACGAACGGGCGCGGCGTCGACCAAATAGTCGAGATCGGCGGCACGGGAACGATCGACCGCTCCATAAAAGCAGTCCGCCCGTCGGGAACCTTGAGCCTCATTGGCGTCCTAGCGGGCGTCGCCGGCGAAGTTAATCTGGGGCGCGTCGTCACGCAGAACATCCGCTTGCAGGGCGTCACCGTTGGCAGCCGTGAGATGTTCGAGAACATGGTTCGAGCGCTGGAGATCAACCCCATCAACCCGGTCATTGATAACACCGCGACCTTCGCCTTTGAGGACGTGGGCCAAGCGCTTGCTGCGTTGCCGGACAACAAGCATTTTGGCAAAGTCGTCTGTGAATTCTGAGCACAGGATTAGTTCTCGCGCCCGCTTCTTTTTCGCACGATCACAATTCGCTAAACTGCCTACTTCTCAAACGCAAGATAGACAGGATTTCCCGGTTCATCAAACCCCTCACGGCCGCACAGATCGACATCATTCGAGGTTATACGGAAAGTCGTTCTAGCATCTCTATGCGCTGGTTCAAGAACCACGAATGTCGTGAAAATACCATCGTGGACTTCCTCCGCACCCAACCAGAAAAGACAGAGATCACCGCATTCGTGTCACGGATCATTCTCCAGGCCCAAGATGTGGCAGACCCTGACTCCCGCGCGATTTCGGCTGCGCGGCGGGACGGAGCTAAACCGTGTACCATGGCATACTAACCGCGCTTAGCTATGAGCAGCGCACGGAACTGTTTACGACCTTGCGCGGCTATGCCGCCGAAATGGTCGAACTCGCAGGGACCTGATCACCCGCACTCCCACACCTCTCTCAATCTCAGGGTGGTACGGTTCCAGTGCCATGCCAGAAAAATCTGATGTCGATGAGCGCTGCCGATCTTTGGCTATTGCCGGATGCCGGGCCATCGGGTCAAATTCGCACTTCGGTGCCGCTCGGTGACGAGCAATCGCAAGAGGGACAAGGAGCACATGGCCCATGACGGTCGATGTCACGACAGACGTTCTGGTGGTCGGGTCCGGCGCGGCAGGCATGTATGCCGCCGTGTCAGCCGCGCGCAACGGTGCCGACACGGTCCTCGTGGACAAAAGCCTAATCGGCCGGGGCGGTGCGACGATCATGGCGCAGATGACCGTGGCCGCCGCCGTCGGCGAGCAAGAACCCGATCACTGGACTCATCACCTGCAGGACACCTTAGAATCGGGCCGCGGCCTGTGTAACGAGGAATTAGCAGCCATCCTATGTGAAGAGGCGCCCCTAAGGATCCGCGAACTTGACGAATGGAAAATTGGCTGGGCCCGCGAAGACGGCCACATGAAACAGGTAATGGCGCCCGGCCATGGCCGCGAGCGCTGCGTTTATGTGGACTTTCTAAATACGGGTCCGGCCGTTGCCCGAACGCTACGTACGCAGATTGGCCGGGCTGGCAATCTGCGACGGGCCAGTGAACTCACAATCACCAGTATCGTCGTGAACGACGGCCAGGTAGCCGGCGCCGTCGGCTTGAACATGGAAACGGGCGCCGCCGTGACCATTCAGGCCAAGGCCGTGGTCCTTGCGGCGGGCGGATTGACCCGGCTCTATCAGCGGAATAGCGCCTCGGTCAACATGGGGGGCGACGCCTACGCCCTGGCATTACGGGCGGGCGCTGAACTCATCGACATGGAGTTCGTCCAGTTTTTCCCCATCGGCCATCTGGCGCCACGCCTGGTCGGCATGGACCCGATCATGTGGGACCCGTTCCGCTACAAGCTTGGAGGCCGGCTCCTGAACAGCGAAGGCGATGAATTCGTCCAAAACTACGGTCATGCGGAAACCAGCAACAAATACACAGCCCCCCGCGACGTGGCTTCCTTCGCGATCTTGCAGGAAGTGGCGGCGGGCCGCGGTTCACCGGCGGGCGGCGCCTATCTCAGTTTCGAACACATACCGGAAGCCGACTTGCGCGCGGCATTTGGACCAGTCATCGACCGACTGGCGGCGAACGACATTGACCTGACCAAGCGCGGTATCGAAGTTTCCCCCATCGCACACTATCACATGGGCGGCGTGCGGGTGGACGGCCACATGGAAACAGGAGTGCCGGGCCTGTTCGCAGCCGGCGAAGCCGTTGGCGGCGCGAATGGCGCCAACCGTTTGTCGGGGAACGCCTTGTCCGAGGCCTTCGTATTCGGTGAGCGAGCGGGCCGCTTCGCCGCGGAGGCCATCGGCAACCGGGTCGGCTCATGGTCGAACGAAGCGGCCCGTTCAGCGATTGACGAGATCATGGCCGGACGCCATGTCGCCACGCGCCAATCGGGACCCGGCTTGGCCAGTATGCTGGTCACGTTGCAGAAAATCATGTGGCAAGACGTGGGTCTTTTGCGTACGGCGAACGGGTTAGCGAATGCGCGAGCGCTTGTACAGAACATGCGCTGGGACATCGGTGATTATCCGGGCGCCAGTGATCATCGGTTCGCGCTTTCCATGCAGGAATGGTTCGACCTAAGAAATTCACTTATCGCCGCGGAGGCGATTATCGCTAGCGCCCAGACCCGCACGGAAAGCCGCGGCGCCCATCAACGCGGTGACTTTCCGAGGACTGACGTGGATCAGACGCATAACTTAATTACCCGTCTCGACGGCGAAGGCCTCAGTGTAATGGAAGCGCCGCTGGTCTCAAAACCCTTTAACCTGATACCGTTGGAGGCCGCCGAATGACCGAACGATTGGCCCGCCTTAAAATTCAACGCGGCGGACCCGGCGAGGCTCCCGCTTATGATGATTTCGAGGTCCCCTACCGCGAGGGCATGTCCGTCTTAGACGCGCTCATTTGGATCCGCACGAACAAAGATTCATCCCTCGCGATCCGCTACAGTTGCACCAACGCCAACACCTGTAAGGAATGCATGGTCCGCGTGGATGAAAAGACTGTCTATGCCTGCACGAAGCGGCTTGGCACGACACCCGTCTTGGTCGGCCCGTTGACCAACAAGCGTCTCTTGCGCGATCTGGTGACTGACATTGTCCCACCGAGAGAAAAACTATCCCTACTGCTTGGCGAACCTAATAGCGAAGAGTAAACCGACAGGTAGGATCGCGAGAGCCCAACGGCAGGAGATTGACGCCGCACCCGGGACGACCCACATCTAATTACCAACCCATTTAGAAAAGTTCACCACATGTCTCAAATCACCCCACTTATCCCACGCCAGCCAGCACCTGAGCTGAACGTCGAAACCGTCGGCAGGGGCACCTGGAAAATGTCTGAACAGTCACCCCAGAACTTCACCCTGGTGGTGTTCTTCCGCGGCCTGCACTGCCCGATCTGTGCAAACTACCTGCGCGACTTGCAGCGGAATTTAGGTGACTTTGCCAAGCACGGCGTGAACGTCATTGCCATAAGCTCGGATTCGAAGGAACGGGCCGAGAAGTCAG
>CAJWVP010000115.1 GCA_913048145.1 uncultured Rhodospirillaceae bacterium | reverse complement strand
ATGTATGGACCGCCACCTCGGGGGATACCGTTCCTATAACCGAGTTCTTGTGTTCCGAGAATCTTCCCAACAGCCAAGCCACTCATGTATGACCTACAAGCCCGAGGTTCCTAAAATCTCCTATCAAGTGAGATTTATTTCCAGTTCCACAGAAATAGGCACAACTTCAATACTCCTGATGGATCTTAAGGATCGCATCAGCCAATAGTCGGGCAAAGGGAGGAGGGACGGCATTGCCGATCATCTCGTAGGCCGCCCCAATGTTGACAGGGAACTCGAAATCACGGGGGAAGCCTTGCAAGTCAGCAGCTTCTCTTATTGTGATCGTTCGGGCTTGTTCGGGGTCCCAATGAATGTGACGCAGACCATCTTTTTTGAGGTGTGCAACGATTGTGTTTGAGGGCTCATCAGGGCGGATAACACTGTACTTGTGAACTGATGAAGTCTTGCCAGTCCTTTCGGTGTACAACTTCTTAATGTCCTCTGTAGTACTGTATAATCCTGTATCATCTCTCAGGTCTTCCGTGAGCATCCTGAATGTTTGAATGTCTCGTTTGTTGTGGTACCTTGGGAAATGACTCGATACCTTCGACTTTATTGGTTTGTGAGAACGTTTTCCCCGCTGCCTTTTGGAATCTTGATCGCCCGTGAAGGCCTATGCGTGAAATTTCCGTATTTAGAAAGCGGTTTCTTATGTGTCATACTAGGCTCGCGGGATGGCCTTTCAGCGGCAGCATTCCCATGTATAGTCATAAGAAAATCCACTAGGTTTCCAGCAACGAATGGCTCAAACTAACATTGAAGATATCTATCTGCCTGGCCAATTGCTAATTGCGATGCCCAGCATGACAGACCCGCGATTCGAGAAAACTGTGATCTATATGTGTGCGCATAACTCGGATGGCGCCATGGGTCTGGTGATCAACCGAGCGATTGATTCGCTGACGTTTCCAGAGCTTCTTGAACAATTGGAAATTGACTCCGGGAGTGGCGGTGATCAGATCCGAGTTCTATTCGGCGGACCTGTCGAACAAGCACGAGGTTTCGTCTTGCATTCGTCCGACTATCTACAGGACGCTAGCCTTGTCGTTGACGATAACGTCGTCTTGACCGCGACCATCGACATTCTCCGTGCCATCGCCGACGGCACGGGGCCGAACAATTGCTTGCTTGCACTCGGTTACGCCGGGTGGGGAGCGGGACAATTGGATTCCGAAATCAAGAGCAACGGTTGGCTCAGCGTTGATGCGGATGAGGACCTTGTGTTCGGCTGCGATCTCGATGAAAAGTGGGAACGCGCGATGACCAAGATCGGCATCGATCCGCATATGCTGTCCGATTCCGCCGGCCACGCCTAGATTGAGGATAAATCATGGGACGAAAGAACCGAGAGAAAGGCGCCGACGGTGCTGGCAACGCCGATGTGTTCATGCGTCAATTGGCTGAGCGCATGGAAGCCTGTCCCGACGCGGAAAGCCTCAATGACCAGGTGCTGATCCCCTTCGCCGCAGCGTTGGAAAACGTCTGCGGTGCGCGTGGGTATGTCCTGAACATCTATGGCGAGACGTCGAACATCGTCTTCAGTGGTGATCCCGATGATGCCGAAGCCCTGTACTGCCTCATCGATGATTACTTGGAAAGCCGGGTCGACAACGTGTCGTAGTCGCACAGTCCATCGACGGGGCCGATGGCGGCGATGCTTGGCCGTCCGGCGAAGACCCGCCGGGCTACATCCATCACGCTCGCACGATCGGCGGCATCGATGTGTTGCACGATCTCATCGGTGGGGATCGGTCGGCCGAACACCATCATTTGCCGGGCCAACTGTTCGCACCGCGCTGACGTGCTCTCGAGGGACATGAGGATCGATGCCTTGAGTTGGGCGCGCGCCCGATCCAACTCCTCCTCGGTGATGTCGTCCTGGACTTTCTCGATCTCGTCCAGAACGAGAGAGAGGAGGCCATGCGCTTCTTCGGCACCGGTGCCTGCGTAGACGCCGAAGATGCCACAATCCTTGTAGCATGACAGGAACGAATAGATGGCGTAGGCCAGACCCCGTTTCTCTCGGATTTCCTGGAACAGTCGCGATGACATGCCGCCGCCCAAGATTGTCGACAGCACGGAAGCCGCGTAAAAACCCTGGTCGTCGAAGGCGATGCCCTCGGCCCCGAACACCACGTGTACCTGTTCCAAGTCCCGTTCTTCACGGTAGTCACCGCCGCCGTAACGGCCCGGTTCGCGGGCGTTCGCCTCGAATTCGGGTAGGGCCGTGAAGGTCTCTTCAACCAAGCGTGTGAAGACGTCATGGTCTAGGTTGCCAGCGGCCGCGACGACCATCCGTTCGGCGCTGTAATGGCGGTCCATGTAGGCGCGTATGCTTTCTGCGCTCATGTTTTTAACGACCTCTGGCCGGCCCAAAACGGGACGGCCCATGGCCTGGTCCGGAAAGGCCACTTCCTGAAAGTGATCGAAGACGATGTCGTCAGGCGTATCGTGGGCCTGGTGAATTTCCTGAAGGATCACCGCTTGCTCGCGGGCCAGTTCCTCGGCATCCATGACCGAATGCTGAAGAATGTCGCCGATCAAGTCGACGGCCAATGGCAGGTTGTCTTTCAAAACCTTGGCGTAATAGGCGGTGTGCTCGCGCGAGGTATAGGCATTGAGGTGCCCGCCTACGGCCTCTATTTCAGCGGCGATCGCATAGGCGTCGCGCCTTTCCGTACCCTTGAAGGCCATGTGTTCGAGCAGGTGGGAGACGCCGTTGACGTTGGGTTGTTCATCACGGGTGCCGACATCCACCCATGCCCCCATGGACACGGTTTCTACGGTTTCCATGCGGTCCGTGACGACAGTCAGGCCATTGGCCAGGCGGTTCTCCTGAATGGTCAAGCGGCGGCACCTCCGCTACTTCCGACAACCTTTGCGCGGTCTTCAATAAAACTACGTACAATCGCCAAGTCGTTGGGGAGTGCGTTGATCCGCTCATCGCGGTCGAACAGGTCTGCCATATGGACCGGTAGGTCAGGATTAACGCCGCATGCCGCTCGAACGGCGTCGGGAAACTTCGCAGGGTGGGCCGTTGCCAAGGTCACCATCGAGGTTGACGTGTTGCGCCGGTGTGTTCGACCAACGGCCAGGCCGACCGCTGTATGCGGATCCAGTAATTCGCCGGTCTTCGCGTAGTGGTCGGCGATAAGGGCGCGGGTTTGATCATCCGTATAACGACCACCATCGAAAATCTCGCGTGCCCGCGCTAGCATATCCGCATCTACAGCGAACTGTCCGTCCGACCGGAAGGTATTCAGGGTGCGCGCAACCCGGGCGCCATCTCGGTCATAGAGTTCAAACAACAGGCGTTCGAAGTTGGACGAGATCTGAATATCCATGCTGGGGCTAATGGTGGGCACTACGGTATCGATCTCCATGGCGCCGCTCTCGAAAAACCGGGCCAGGATATCGTTGGCGTTGGAACCAACTATGAACTGTTCCACGGGTAGCCCCATGCGATGCGCCGCATAACCGGCGAAGACATTGCCGAAGTTGCCCGTTGGCACGGCAAAGCTCACGGGCCGTGCCGGTGCCCCAACCTTCAGCGCCGCCCAGAAGTAATAGACGATCTGCGCGACGATCCGGGCCCAGTTGATGGAATTGACGGCGCTCAGGTTCATGCGGTCACGGAAGGACAAATCGTTGAACAGCGCCTTTACCGTGTCCTGACAATCGTCAAACGTGCCTTGAAGGGCGATGGTGTGCACGTTCGGCGCGGTCACCGTGGACATCTGTCGGCGTTGTACGTCGGAGACGCGGCCGTGCGGATACAGGATGAAGATGTCGATGTTATCGCGGTCGCGGCACGCCTCGATGGCGGCCGAGCCTGTATCGCCAGACGTCGCACCGGCGATGCAGATGCGTTCGCCGCGCGCCGTCAGAACGTGATCAAACAGCGGGCCCAGAAACTGCATTGCCACATCCTTGAAGGCGAGGGTCGGGCCGTGGAAGAGCTCCATCATCCATTCGCCGTTACCCAGTTCCGTAAGCGGCGCGACCTCTTCCGTATCGAAATGTCTGTAGGCGTCGTCGATGATGCGTTTCAGATCGGCGTCGGCGATAGCGCCGCCTACAAAGGGCTGAATGACCCGGAAGGCTAAATCCGTGTAGCTCAGGCCCGCTAAGCCGGTGATCTCGTCGGTCGAGATCTGCGGCCAACTCTCCGGCACATAGAGACCGCCGTCCCGGGCCAAGCCCGTCAGCAATACGTCGTCAAAGGCAAGAGTTGGTGCCTCGCCGCGGGTGCTCACATACTTCACGGATCGATCTCTAGGCTCCACATTTTTCAAGTGCGCACCCTACTCCCGGCGGTCCCGGGCGGCAAGGATCGTGGCGCGTTGAGGCGCTAGGTTTTCATCCGTGCCAAACACGCTCCAAATAGGTCAACCAGTTCTCACCCATGACCCGGCGAATACGATCCTCTGGCCACCCACGGGCTTGCATGGTGGCGGTCAGGTTCGGATAGGCTGATACACCATCGAAACCTTCCGGGTTCTTTGGCCGGTCGGGAAATCCTGTGCTGAGTTTACGGCCCGTGCCCTTATCGCGTCGCAGCCACGAGAAGAAGTCCGCGTCATAGCCATCGGTGAAATCCGTGCCAAGGCCGATATTTTCTTCCCCAACTAGATCGACGCCCCGTTCTAGCGCTTCCACGCAGTTTTCGACCGTTGTGTCGTCTCCCCAAGGAAGGAACGGCCCGTAGGTGGCCAAGCCGAAGAACCCGCCTCGGTCTACGGCTCGTTTGATCAAGTCGTCGGATTTGTTGCGACGAATATCCTTGAGGCTGCGCGGTGTGGCATGAGTGAAACAGACTGGAACGGCGGAGTGGTCGATGGCGTCTGCGGCGGTCTTCTCTCCTACATGGCTGAGGTCCACGACGATACCGAGTTTCCCCATCTGGTCCACAACGTCGCGGCCAAAATCCGACAAGCCCCGGTCTTCCGACTCCCAACAACCCGACCCAACGAGGTTCTGTGTGTTGTAGGTCAGCTGCATGACCCGTACACCGAGATCGCGGAAGACATGCAGCATGTCGATGTTGCTCTCGATGGCGAGAGTGTTCTGCCAGCCTAGGATGATGCCAACCTTGCCCTCGGCCTTAGCGCGGTAGATGTCGGCAGTCTTGTGAATCGGCATGATGAGATCGGCGTGTTCGCCAAACCATCGTTTCCATTGGGCGATGTTAGCGAGTGTCTCCGCTATGCCTTCCCACACGGCACAGGTACAGTTGACGGCAGTCAGCCCGCCCGCCTGCATGGCCTCGAAGACGGGTCGGCCCCATTTGGCAATGACGAGGCCATCAATGATGATGGCGTCTTTGTGGAGCGTGCGGTCCGTCATACAAGTCTCCGATTGAATGGAATGCTATGACCCCTTGAACTGGGGCGTCCGTTTTTCGATCCGTGCGGCAATTCCCTCCAAAGCATCTTCGCTGGCAAAAACGCGCTTCACCTCCTCATCTTCTGCCGAGTGATCAAGCTCGTCGTAGAAAGACACTTGCTTCAACAGCAATCGCTTGAGGATGCGCATTGATAGCGGCGCATTGGCGGCCAGGCGTTGAACGATTTTATTGGTCTCCGCGTCCAGTTCGCTTGCAGGTACAGCGCGGGCGATGTGGCCGTTGGCGTGGAACGTCTTTGCCGAAATGAAGTCGCCCAGTAACAAGAGCTCGCGTGCAGCTACCAAACCCATAGTCTCCATGATCTTCTTGGTCAGGAACCAATCCGTGGTCACGCCCAGTTGCGCCAAGGGCATGCCGAAGGGTGCGTCCATGTTTGCGACGATGAAGTCGCAGTGGAGAGCCAATTCGCAACCGCCTGCAATGGCCGGACCGTGAACCCGGGCAACGACGGGCAGTGGATAGTGCTGAACCGTATCGAACATGCTTACAACCATGTCTTCGGCGCCGTCCTGTAAGCCGTCCGAGCTGAGTTCGAGTCCAGCGCAAAACGCCTTACCTTCGGCGCGGATCACGGTGACCCGTTCGTCGGAATGGGGTTCGGCGGCGAAGGCGTCGATGAGCGCCTGCATCATCTCAAAGTTCAGCGCGTTACGTTTTTCTGGGCGGTTGAGGGTAATGGTACGGACCGCGCCATTGCGGGAAATGGACAGTAATGTCATAGCATCAACCTTTCTGATCCGTGCTGAAGACGTCGTCATTCGCTGACCCTAGGGCCGGAGGGGCCATGCGCATCGCCGGGCGTTCGCCATTGAACGATATTGGCATGCCGACGAGGTCCAGATTGGTGTCAGGTACGTTTTGCATAATCTCCAAGGCGTCCGTCTGATCCGTCTTCAGGACTTCGGGGATGGTCTGGATCGGCGCAGAAGGCACTCCGGCGGCACGCAGTTTCTCAACCCATGTGTCCCGGGGGGCATTGCTCACGGTGGCCTGGACGGCAGCCAGAATCTCATCGCGGTGGGCGACCCGGTCTGCATTAGTCTTGTAGCGCGCATCCTCGGTCCATTCCGGCTTACCCAAGGCGTGGGCCAGCTTCACGAACAACCGGTCGTTCCCAGCCAGGATCATAAATGGACCATCGGCGCCCTCGAAGGCTTGATATGGGACGACCGCGGAATGGCCACTGGCTTGGCGCGCGGGCACATGGCCCGTGGTTTGATACTCGGCCATATGGAAATTTCCCCAGGCAAGGGCGGTTTCATAGAGCGACGTATTGACCGTACATCCCTCGCCGGTTTCGTGACGTTGATGGAGTGCCGCCAAAGCGCCGATGGCGGTCCACATGCCGGTTCCGATATCGATCAGCGAAACGGCGACACGTGCCACAGGGCCATCCGGATGGCCGTTGATGCTGATCAGCCCGCCGTAGGCTTGCATGAGGGGCTCATATCCCGGCTGATCCTTCAAGGGCCCTATATGCCCAAAGGCTCCTATGTCGCAGTAGATCAGACGTGGCCATTTGGTGCGGACCGCTACGGGGTCTAGACCTAGTTTTTCCAATGAGCCCGGCCGCATGTTGTGCAGGAAGATGTCGGCGTTGGACAGGAGCGCGCGCATGTGGGCACGGCCTGCGTCGGACTTCATGTCTACAGTCACCGATTTCTTATTCCGGTTCATAGTCATGAACATGGTTGTGGCGTTGTCGGTGACCTTGTTGCCCCAACCGCGGGCATCATCACCAGTTGGGCGTTCTACTTTAATCACATTCGCACCCAAATCAGCCAGGATTTGTGATCCGTAGGGTCCGGCTAGGTTCTGACCCATCTCGATAACCTTCACGCCGGCCAACATCATGGTCGCCCCCTTTCTGCAGAAATACGCAAGATCCTCGGTATATCGGTGTCGTGCAACAGCGGCAACTATACCTCTGTGGTGATTTCAACCGCTGAATATGATCACGCTTCTGTCAGGCCTTTCCGGTGAGTGGTTCAGGTGAACTGGACGTGAATTTTGCCGAACGCGCCGAAGTCTGCTTCGGCCTGATCTCCAGGCTGGATCGGGGTCATGCCCGTCATTGAGCCGGTCATTATCAGATCGCCGGCCCGAAGACCTCGATCGGCCATGTGCGGATGCGTTGCCAACCAGCCGATAGCATCGATCAAATGTTCCCAGATGAGGTCTGCCGGCTTGCCGGTGGCAACTTGGGTGCCGTTGACATTAAGATGCACGGCGTGTGCGCCGATCTTTTTTGTGTCCCAATCGGTAACATCGGGCCCTAATACAGCGGCCACGTTGAGACCTCCATCGGCGATCGTCCGATAGCCGGCGCCGGGAACACCGCCGTCGAAACGAAGCCCGATGACTTCGAACGAGGGGACGAGCGCGCCAATTGCAGCCTTGAGTTCGTCTTTTCCGTAAGAATCTGGGCGGTGAGGTAGGTCCGATTTCAGTCGGAACGTAAACTCTGTCTCCAACGCCTGTCCAGGCAGGGCGGGTAGGGTGGCGCCGTCTTTGTGGCAAAACCTTGCGAATAAGGGGCCGATGAAAGGCTGTTCAATCCCGATCACGGGAAGCGAGGCCGCTACCGTGGCCCCTAATTTCCACCCGACCAGTGTCTCACCGACACCAGCTATCATGTCCGTTTGAATGGTGTAGGCGTCCGTTTCAGTGGTTGGGTATCCTTTGAAGTCTCGGGGGGCAACGTCATTGTTCAGACGGGCGTCCCAGAGAAATTGCGCGACATTTGTGCCCATGATCCGAATCTCCCTTGCTGCCGGTTTTGATGATGGCGGACCTTAGCCGATCCAAGGTTGGATCGGCAAACACCCGATGGTCCGCCTGATCACACGGACTGTCGAGGGAAAGTTGCCCCGGATGGTCACCAGCGGGTTCTATCAAAGCGCCAAAAGATTGTC
>CAJWVP010000114.1 GCA_913048145.1 uncultured Rhodospirillaceae bacterium | reverse complement strand
TAAAGATCTTGTTCGACGGCATTCCCCTCGATGAGATGAGCGTGTCCATGACGATGAATGGGGCCGTTTTGCCCGTGTTGGCGGGCTACATCGTCGCCGCCGAGGAACAAGGTGTCTCGCAGGAACAGCTTTCCGGGACCATTCAGAACGATATCCTGAAGGAATTCATGGTCCGCAACACCTATATTTACCCGCCCGAGCCCAGCATGCGGATCGTTGCGGATATCATTGGCCATACAGCTCAATTCATGCCTCGGTTCAATTCCATCTCCATTTCCGGCTACCACATGCAAGAAGCCGGCGCGACGGCGGTCCAGGAACTGGCATTCACACTCGCGGATGGTTTGGAGTATGTCCGCGCGGCGGTCAACAAGGGCCTTGAAGTGGACGCTTTCGCGCCCCGGCTCAGCTTCTTCTTCGCCATCGGTATGAACTTTTTCATGGAGATCGCAAAGCTACGCGCGGCGCGCCTTCTTTGGTCCGAATTCATGAAGCAATTCAATCCCCGAAACCCTAAGTCATCCATGTTGCGCACCCACTGTCAAACCTCTGGCGTATCGTTGACGGCGGATGATCCCTACAACAACGTCGTGCGAACGACCATTGAATGCATGGCTGCCGTTTTGGGCGGCACCCAAAGCCTGCATACGAACGCCCTCGACGAGGCGATCGCCTTGCCAACCCCGTTCTCGGCTCGAATCGCACGTAACACGCAACTGATCGTCGCCGAGGAGACTGGCGTTCCGAATGTAATCGACCCCATCGGCGGCAGCTACTATATCGAATCGTTGACTAATTCCCTGGCGAACGAGGCGCGCAAGCTGATCAACGAGGTTGAAGACCTGGGTGGCATGACCAAGGCCGTTGTGGCTGGCATGCCAAAACAGCGGATTGAGGAATCAGCGGCCCGCAAGCAAGCACGCGTCGACCGCGGCGAGGAAGTGGTCGTCGGGGTCAACAAGTACCGCCCCGAAAACCAGGAAAACATCGACATTCTGGAAATTGATAACGCCCAGGTGCGGGAGAATCAGGTTCGCCGTCTTGAGAAAATCCGAGCGGAACGCGATGGCTCCGCCTGCCAGGCCGCACTGGACGCGCTCACCAATGCGGCGAAAACCGGGAACGGCAACCTATTGGCCTTGTCCATCGAAGCGACCCGGGCCCGCGCGAGCGTCGGTGAAATTTCGGATGCCCTGGAGAAGATCTATACCCGTTACCGCGCCCAAATTAAGTCCATTTCCGGCGTCTACGGCTCAGCCTATGACGGCGACGAGGATTTTGAGAAAATCTGCGCCCGCGTCAATGCCTTCGCCGAACAAGAAGGGCGGCGGCCGCGAATGCTGGTGGTTAAAATGGGCCAGGATGGCCACGACCGTGGCGCCAAGGTAATTGCTACCGCCTTCGCTGATATCGGATTCGATGTCGACTTGGGTCCCTTATTCCAGACCCCTGAGGAAGCCGCCCGCGAAGCCATCGAAAACGATGTCCACGTGATCGGCGTCTCCAGTCAGGCCGCCGGGCACAAGACGTTAGTGCCGGCGTTGATTGAAGATCTCCGTAGTCAGGGTGCCGACGACATTCTGGTGGTTTGCGGCGGCGTCATCCCGGCCCAGGACTACGACTTCTTGTTTGAGAAAGGCGTGTCCGCTGTTTATGGCCCGGGAACCAATATCCCGTCTGCAGCCGCGGAGATCATGGATATCGTCCGCGAACAACGGATGGCGGCCGAATAAGGCAATCGTCGCCGCGGTGATCGCGTGGTTGCGAAGACCATCGAAGGAGAGATCCTCGTAAGAATGCTACTCCGCCTGACTTCGGCCGGCATTGAACGTCAGTCCCTTACCCCCCGAACATCTTACACTGATGATCCAAGATGTGGTGTGGCTCGCGCGGATCATCTGGGCCAGCCAATAACATCGCCTTCCTCATCCTTTTGCTCCTGCCAACTACCTTGCTTTGACGGCCGGTTCCTGTTGTCGTAATCCACGGCAGGGAGGCGTACGAAATGGCGAAAACTAAACCTGGTGACGCCGTCACATTCGTGGACGGCCAATGGCACGATGACAGCCCCGCGGTGATCAAACCCCGAGATCACGGCTTCTGGCTGGCGTCCAATGTTTTCGACGGCGCGCGTTCGATGGTCGGCCGTATACCGGACCTTGATCTTCATTGTCAGCGCCTGATCCAGTCCGCAGAAGTGATGGGTATGGCACCGACGGTCACGGCAGAGGAGATCGCAATCCTGGCGCGCGAGGGCGTGAAGAAGTTTCCGAAAGGAACTGAACTCTATATCTGCCCCATGTTCTATCCGGACGGCGGTTTCATTGTTCCCGATCCAGCCTCGACGCAGTTTCTTCTCCATATTTCAGTTTCGCCGCTACCAGTGCCGGACGGCTTTTCCGCTTGTCAGACTCGGTTTCGCCGGCCTGCTAGGGAAATGGCACCAACGGAAGCCAAGGCGTCCTGCCTTTACCCCAACGTGGCGCGCGGCATCAGCGAGGCAAATGCAAAGGGGTTTGACGTGGCTGTTGTCCTCGACCCGAACGGGAATGTGGCGGAATTTTCCTACACCAATCTATTCATGGCCAAGGATGGCATCATTCATACCCCAGGAACCAATGGCACGTTTCTCAACGGGATCACCCGCCAACGCACCATCCAACTCCTCCGCCAAGGAGGATACGAAGTCATGGAGCGGGCAATCGCCTATGAGGAGTTGTTGGATGCGGATGAGCTTTTCGGAACGGGCAACTACGCAAAGGTATCACCTTGCACCCGCATCGAGGTTCGTGAACTGCATCCTGGTCCCATCTACACCCGGGCTCGGGAACTGTATTTCGAGTTTGCCCAAGACTGCGGCTGACCGTTCAGGCGGATAGATCCTCTCTGGCAAGCGCGCGATCTAGAAGGTCTTTCGTCTCATCCAGGCCGTAGAGCGCGATGAAAGATCCCATGCGCGGCCCCTGCTCCTGACCGAGAAGAACCTCGTAGAGACAGCGGAACCAATCCCGCAGATTTTCGAATTCATGGCGTTTGCCTATTTCATAAACCTCGGTTTGGATATCCTCGGCCGCCGCACCGAGCGCCAATCCGTCGAGCGCAGCCCGGAGGTCCTGGATTGCGGCTTGTTCATTTGTCGTCGCCATGCGGTACTTTTTATGCGGCTTGATGAAATCTTGATAGTAGTTGATGGCGCGCTCCACCAAGCCGTCAAGGATCGGTGCTGTTTCCGCCGTGGCATCGGGACGGTAGCGGGAAATGAAGTGCCAGAGCACACTCTTGTCCTCGGTGTGGCAGACACTGGCGAGGTTCAAAAGAATACTGTAACTCAGATGTGCATCCTCATGGGGCGGTTCACCCCGGTGAATATGCCAGGCCGGATTATCAATCTGCTTTTGAGGCTCCTGGTCCGGCAGATTGGAAAGATGCTGCAAGTATTCATCCACATTCTTCGGGATCACGTCGAAATAGAGCCGCTTTGCCGTTTTCGGCTTCTGGAACATGAACTGCGACAAGCTCTCCGGCGGCGCATACCGGAGCCACTCTTCAACGGACAACCCATTGCCGATCGATTTGGAAATTTTCTCGCCCTTTTCATCCAAAAAGAGCTCGTATGTAAAGCCCACAGGCGGGCGAGCGCTGAGGATGCGGCAAATCTGCCCGGAGAGATTGACGGAATCGATCAAATCCTTGCCGGACATCTCATAATCCACATCCAATGCAGCCCAGCGCATGGCCCAATCGGCCTTCCATTGGAGCTTGCAATGACCGCCAGTGACCGGCGTTTCCACCTGCATGCCGTCATCACGCGCATAGACAATAGTACCCGCCACCTCATCACGTTCCACGACAGGGGCCTGAAGCACGATGCCAGTTTCCGGACAGATGGGCAGGAACGGGCTGTAGGTAGCCTGACGCTCAGCACCCAGTGTCGGCAGGATGACGTTCATGATCGCGTCGTAATTCTTTAGGATACCCATTAACGCGTCATCGAATTGGCCACCCTTGTAACAATCCGTCGAACTCACAAACTGATAATCGAATCCAAAATCATCCAGGAACCCCTGCAGTCGGGCGTTGTTGTGGTGGCCGAAGCTCTCGTGCGTTCCAAACGGATCGGGAATGGCGGTCAAAGGCTTGCCCAGGTGTTCCATAATCAAATTGCGGTTGGGGATGTTGTCAGGGACCTTCCGTAATCCATCCATGTCGTCAGAAAATGCGAATAGGCGGGTCGGCATGTCGGACAGGGTCGAAAACGCATGGCGCACCATAGACGTCCGGGCCACTTCACCGAACGTGCCGATGTGCGGCAGGCCCGACGGGCCGTATCCGGTCTCAAACAGGACGTATCCCTTTTCCGGCACCTTCTGGCCAACATGCTTCAACAGCGCCTTCGCCTCTTGGAAAGGCCAGGCCTTGGCTTTTTCCACAAGCGCCCGCAACTCACTCATATCCAGAAATCCAACATCCGTTCATGCGCCGCGGGAAACTACGCAGGTCGCAGGGTTACGTCAACCGGGCGGAAAGGCTTGGAGGAGCCCATCTATTCCCAGATGGGTTTACCGCTTCCCGGCAGGCCATAGCTTTCCCATTTTCGCGTCACTTCTGCGATAATATCATCACTCATGGCGATCTTCTGGCCCCATTCCCGATGAATCTCGGGGGGCAACTTGGTTGTCGCATCGATCCCCATCTTGCTGCCCAAACCTGATTCTGGCGACGCGAAGTCAAGATAGTCGATGGGTGTGTTCTCAATCATCGTTAGGTCACGCGCCGGGTCCACGTGGGTAGAAATCGCCCAGATCACGTCCGTCCAATTCCGCGCATCGATAGTGTCATCCACGACAATAACGAATTTTGTGTACATGAACTGCCGCAAGTACGACCAAACGCCCATCATGACCCGTTTCGCATGTCCAGCGTAGGCCTTTTTCATTGACACCACCGCCACGCGGTAGGAGCAGGCCTCGGGCGGCAGCCAAAAATCAACCACTTCCGGAAACTGTTGCGTGAACAGGGGTACAAACACGTCATTGAGTGCCTCACCCAAAATGGACGGCTCATCGGGCGGGCGGCCGGTATACGTGGATAAATAAATCGGGTGACGTCGCATAGTCAAAGCGGAAACTGTGAATACGGGAAACGGCTCAACGGAATTGTAAAAACCTGTATGATCACCGTAAGGCCCTTCGTCTTCATATGCATCAAGCGACACGTGGCCTTCGATGACGATCTCGGCGGACGCCGGCACCTTCAGCGGTACGCTAACGCAATCCACTAGATCCACTTTCTTGCCACGCAGCAAACCCGCAAACTGATACTCGGAAAGGGTATCCGGGACTGGCGTCACCGCTGCCAAAATGGTTCCCGGGTCAGCACCAATGACAGCGGCTGCAGGCAGGGGGTCGGGCCTACTTTCCTTCCAGCGCGCATGTTGTTGCGCGCCGCCGCGATGTTTCAGCCAGCGCATGATAGTCGTATTGGGCCCCGTCACCTGCATCCGATAGATACCGAGATTAAAGGCGTCTCGCCGGTCCGCGCCGTCCGAATTTGGGCCCTGGGTCACCACCAAAGGCCAAGTAATGAGAGGTGCCGGCTCTCCGGGCCAGCAGGTTTGAATGGGCAACCGGCTCAGATCGATGTCGTTTCCGCGCAAAATCACTTCCTGGCACGGTGCGCCGGACACCGATTTTGGCTTCATCGCCATCACAGTCTTCAAAAGCGGCATCATGGCGAAGGCCTCTTTCCAGCCACCCGGCGGCTCCGGTTGGCGTAAAAACGCGAGAGTTTCTCCGATTTCCCGCAAACCGTCCGGCGAGCGGTCCATCCCCCAGGCCACACGCTCGACCGTCCCAAACAAGTTGACCAAGACGGGCATATCGTAGGGGCTGCCGTCCTCGCGAACCGGGTTTTCAAACAGGACAGCCGGACCACCCTCGGCCATGAGCCGCGTCTGGATTTCCGTCATCTCGAGAGCGGGCGACACCGGCGTCGAAACGCGAACCAGTTCACCCGCGGGTTCCAGGCGTTTCTCAATGAAATCCCTAAGGGAAACATAGGGCATGATGGGGACCCACCTTCGGTTTGAGTATTGGACGCATCCGTCAAAGCGGCGTCAAGCGCTTGCGAATTGATCCAGTTGTCATCCAAGAGGAACAAAGATACGCTTGCATTGGAGGTTTACAATAGAGATGAGGCTTCCGTCATATGTCAGAGAAAAGATGACGCAGGGAAGCAGCAAATCTTACGAGGGTATTTTCATCCTCCCGACCATCTTTCTAGCTTATTCGTCACTATCGTAGAGTCCGATCTTATTGCACTCGCAGTAGAGTAAGACGACAGAATTGACATCATGACAGACATTGCCGCCAATCCATTTCAACGGCTAATAGAGATCGGGATCGCCCTCTCAGCGGAACGCGACACCAATCGGTTGATGGAGCGCATTCTTCTGGAGGCCAAAGACCTCTGCAAAGCCGATGGCGGTACTCTATTCCTCCGCACCGAAGACGACGCTTTGAAGTTCGAAATCATGCGAAACGACTCATTGAATATCGCGCTAGGTGGCACAACCGGTAAGGAAATCACTTTTCCCCCAATTCACATATACGATCCAGACACGGGCGAGGAGAACCGCAAGAACGTCGCCACGTGGGCCGCGATTTCCGGCATGTCCGTTAACATCCCCGACGCCTACGAAGCGAAGGATTTCGACTTTACAGGCACAAAAAAATTCGATGAAGGCATGGGATATCACTCCAAGTCCTTCCTCACCGTGCCCCTGAAAAACAGTCAAGATCAGATCATCGGCGTGTTAGAGCTACTCAACGCCCAAGGGCCCAAACCTGGTGACGTCATCGCCTTCAGCACAGAAATTCAGCCTTTGATTGAGGCCCTGGCGTCGCAGGCGGCCGTAGCCCTCGACAATCAACAGCTCTTGGATGCGCAGAAGAAGCTACTCGACTCTTTCATCAAGTTGATCGCGTCCGCCATTGACGCCAAATCGCCGTACACAGGTGGGCATTGCCAGCGCGTACCGGAATTGACAAAAATGCTAGCCCGCGCCGCCTGCGAGGCTGTTGACGGGCCCTTTGCCGACTTCGATCTCACAGACGATCAGATGTACGAACTCCATATCGGAGCCTGGCTGCATGATTGCGGCAAAGTAACGACGCCGGAATACGTGGTCGACAAGGCGACCAAATTGGAAACCATATACAACCGCATCCACGAAGTCCGGATGCGGTTTGAGGTTGTGAAACGCGACGCCATGGTCGAATACCTGGAAGCGATTATCGACGGCGGCGCCGCAGAAACGCTGAAGGCCAAATTGGATAAGCGCCTGTCGAAACTGGATGATGACTTTAACTTTATCGCCGAAAGCAATATGGGCGGCGAGTTCGTAGCCGCTGAGTTGATCGAGCGCCTCGAGTCCATTGCCGAAATTCAATGGACTCGAACCCTCAGTGACCGGATCGGCATTTCCTACGAGGAACAGAAACGAAAGGACCGAACCCCCGAACTGGAATTGCCGGTAGTGGAGAACCTGTTGTCGGACAAAGATTATCACATCATCTACCGCGAAACCGCCGAACCGGCGGCGTCGAACGACAATCCCTACGGTTTCAAGCTTAATGTGCCAGAGCATAAATACAATCTGGGTGAAGTGTACAACCTGTCCATCGGCCGCGGAACGTTGACGGAAGAGGAACGCTTCAAAATCAACGACCATATCGTGCAGACGATCATCATGTTGGAACAACTGCCGTTCCCAAAACATTTAGCCCGCGTCCCTGAGTATGCTGGAGGCCACCACGAGAAGATAGATGGCACGGGATACCCGAAGAAACTAACCAGCGACGACATGTCGATACCGGCCCGGATCATGGCCATCGCTGATATTTTCGAGGCACTAACCGCGGCGGACCGCCCTTACAAACCGGCCAAGTCTCTCAGTGCCTGCGTCGAGATCATGTCCTCCATGAAAAAGGACGCCCATATTGATGAAGATCTATTTGAGCTGTTCTTGACGTCTGGCATCTACAAGGAATATGCGGATCGCTACCTCGATCCGTCGCAGATCGATGATGTGGATCTCTCGGAGTACGTCCAAACAGCCGGCGGCGGCGAAGACTGATCCCATGCAGGAAGACCCGCTGACACGGGCTAAAACCTATCCCTACCCGATCCCATCGACGTCCTTCATCTTTGACAACGGCAAAACCACGGCGATTGAGGCCGATGAACGGTTGACCGGCCTGGCGGACCGAACACCCGTCCTCGCCGTCGGATCCAACCAATCTCCCGTACAGTTGTCGCGGAAATTTAGTGGTCGGGATTGGGGGCCCATTCCGGTCGTGCGGATCGCCCTCCGCAACTACGATTCC
>CAJWVP010000113.1 GCA_913048145.1 uncultured Rhodospirillaceae bacterium | reverse complement strand
TGGCGACGAACGGGTCGCGCATCTGCATGATCTTGAACTTTACATTGTCCAGGATACTCTCGACAAGGTAACGCGTGCCGATACGGTAATCGGCGGAATAGTGGAACCAATTAGCGGATTGACGGAGTGCCGTGGACAACATGGTCTTGCCCACGCCAGACATTCCCAAAAGGGTCACGGCATGATGCAGTTTACGAAATTCGGAAAGCGTAATCATGGTCTTAACCCGCAGACTCTTAACTTTCTGATCTTACCAGTGAAGGGGCGGCGGCGGCCTGTGTCAAGCGAAGCCAACACTCAGGGTCGCTTGCTTCTTGGCGCGGCTTCTATTCTTTGTCAATCTCACAATATGCTCAGATATGCACAATGATTCTCAGAGCTACTATACTTTTTACCGGAATCCCCAAGAGGGTAACTCACGTTGCCCAATGGCATTGTCAAACACGGCCAAATAATTGTTGATCTAGACGACTTTCCCCGCGTGGCAACTGGGGAGACAGCCTAGTTGGCGGCGCTATGAAGGGAGTCTGCCACGGCTAAAAAAACAATGTTTGTATAAAGGCTACTGGCTAGAATTTATAATGGCGGATGCTAATGGGCCTGGCTACCGCGTTCTTTCTAATGCATTTCATCGTGCTGTGATTCATGCCACCCGGCGATCGAAGGTCTTCGTAAATAATTCGGCTAGGTTGAATGCCTTCGCCTAATCTCCGCGCTCCACTGAATTCATCGATTGAAGTCAAATTTACATCAATTTATTGGAGGAGTTTTGCTGGTTTTTACGGATGCTGTTGAGTAGCTTGCGCGTGCCTTTTTAGGGGAACTTAGTGGCATCGGAAATTTTGGCTCACTGTTAGCAGTCGGAGAAATATCTTGATGAGTTACATAGAAGCGGGTGACCTCCGTGTCGCCGACATTTTTTTTCGGTTTATTAATGGGGAGGTGTTGCCAGGTACGGGGATCGACCAGGATACTTTTTGGACTAGTTTTGGTGCAATTGTTGCGGATTTTGCGCCGATCAATCGTACGCTCCTCGAAACCCGGGACGCCATGCAAGCAAAGCTAGATTCCTGGCATTGTGAACATCAGGATAAACCAATTGATGCGGAGTCCTACAAGGCATTCTTGAAGCAGATTGGTTATCTTGTAGAGGAAGGTCCCGCGTTCTCGATTGGCACGGAAAATGTGGATGCTGAGTTTACGACCATGGCGGGGCCGCAACTTGTGGTTCCTGTCACCAACGCGCGCTACGCCTTGAATGCGGCCAATGCTCGCTGGGGCAGCCTTTATGATGCACTTTACGGGACGGATGCCATCGACGAGAAGGACGGCGCGTCCCGCGTCGGCCCGTTCAATACGGTGCGCGCCCAACGTGTGATTGCTTGGTCAAAACGCCTTCTTGATCAAGCTGCGGCTTTGGCTGACGGCTCTCATGCCGAGGTGACGTCCTACTCGATTGTAGATGGTCAACTTTGCGTGACGTTGGCTAATAAAGCCAACACATCATTGGTAGATCCAGGCAAATTCGCTGGCTTTCAGGGTGACGCGACCCAACCGTCTTCTATCTTGTTGGTCAATAATGGCCTGCATATTGATATCCAAATAGATCGCGATCACGCCATTGGCAAGACGGACGCAGCTGGTGTCGCCGATGTGGTTATGGAGGCAGCCGTGACCACGATCGTTGATCTGGAGGACTCCGTTGCCGTCGTCGACGCTGAGGATAAGGTTGACGCCTACCGCAACTGGTTGGGTCTGATGAACGGCAGCCTGAATGCGGATTTTGACAAGGCTGGTGAACCGGTTCATCGACGTCTCAACATTGACCGAACGTATACGACGCCTGAAGGAGGCGCGCTGACGCTTCATGGCCGTTCAGTGATGTTGGTTCGCAACGTCGGCAACCTCATGTATAACAATGCCGTCCTAGATGCTGACGGCAACGAGGTCCCGGAGGGCATTATTGATGCAGTGTGTTCGGTGCTCATTGCTCTACACGACCTGAAAGGCATGGGGTCGGTGAAGAATAGCCGCACTGGGTCAGTCTATATTGTTAAACCTAAGATGCACGGTCCCGCGGAAGCCGCCTTCGCAAATGACCTCTTCGGTCGAGTAGAGGAGGCGCTCGGGCTTGTGCGTAACACGGTGAAGATGGGCATCATGGACGAGGAACGGCGCACCACGGTTAATCTCATGGAATGCATCCGTGCAGCGAAAGATCGGATCTGTTTTATCAATACGGGTTTTCTGGATCGGACCGGCGACGAAATTCACACCTCCATAGAGGCCGGGCCCATGGTCCGGAAGAATGCCGTCAAGGAAACGTCCTGGATCGCCGCCTACGAGGATTGGAACGTGGACGTAGGTCTAGCCTGCGGTCTACAGGGCAAGGCACAGATTGGTAAAGGCATGTGGGCCATGCCAGACATGATGGCGGCTATGCTAGAACAAAAGGTCAGCCATCTCAACGCCGGCGCCAATACAGCTTGGGTGCCTTCGCCAACCGCCGCTACGCTGCACGCCACCCATTATCATCGCATCAACGTAGCCGATCGCCAAAATGCTTTGAAATCTCGCGAAAGGGCGAGCCTGGATGCCATCCTTACGATCCCTTTATCGGAGGGTGCGAATTGGAACCCCGAAGAGGTGCAGATGGAGTTGGATAATAATGCTCAGGGCATTCTTGGCTATGTAGTGCGGTGGATTGATCAGGGGGTTGGATGCTCGAAAGTGCCGGATATCACCGATGTGGGCCTCATGGAAGACCGCGCCACGCTACGCATTTCTGCCCAACACATTGCAAACTGGCTCCACCATGGCATCTGTTCCAGAGAGCAGGTGATGGAGACCATGCAGCGCATGGCTGCCATAGTCGATCAACAGAACGCCGAGGATCCGGTGTATCGCAACATGGCGCCAGATTTCGACGCTTCCATCGCCTTCCAGGCGGCTTGCGACCTAGTATTCAAGGGGCGAAACCAGCCGAACGGCTACACGGAGCCGATCCTACACGCTCGGCGCCAGGAGGCGAAGGCCAAGTTCGCGGCCTGAAATCATACGTGATTGCATGACTTTCCAGCTCGTTTTTTAATCTGAACGGAGGCAAAGTTCATGAAAATTGTCATTCTCGGTGCCGGTATTGGGGGCACGACCCTAGCTCTAGCTCTGCAACGCGCGGGCCTGGATTTTACCGTTCTCGAGCAGGCCGATGCATTCGGCGAGATTGGCGCCGGTGTGCAACTTAGTTCCAATGCGGTCAAGGTTCTGGCGCGGCTCGGTTTGGAAGATAGACTGGCCGAGGTCTGTTGCGAGCCTGACGCCCATAAGTTTAAGGATTGGGCAACGGGCGAGACGATACTTCGCACCCCCTTGTGTCCAGAAGTTCGTGAGGCCTTCGGGGCACCGTACTTCCATAGCCATCGTCCAGACCTTTTGGACTCGTTAACGGTGGGTTTGGACGCTGACCATATCCGCTTTGGCTTTAAGGTAGAATCTGTCGGCGAGGATCAAGATGGTCCCTGGGTGTGCGGCGCCGATGGAGAGGTCGTGCGTGGTGACGTTTTAATTGGCGCGGACGGCATACATTCTGTGGTCCGCGATCAGATTTTCCAACCGCACGTGCCGCTGAGGTCAGGCTATTGCACTTGGCGTGGTGTCATCGATGCCGCCGATGTGGCTGATCTTGGGGTGCCCATATCGTCCTATATTGTTATGGGGCCGAAGTTGTCTTTTGTTTTCTATTACGTTTCGGGCGGTACGCGGATCAATTGGTTGGCCATGGGGCCGACCGAGAGCACCATGCGAGAATCATGGTCACAGACGGCGCAAAAAGATGAACTCCTGAAGGCATTTAAAGAGTGGTACGAAGTTCCTACTCGTTTCATCGAGGCTACTAAGCAGCCTTTCGTCACCGCGCTTTATGATCGAGACCCTCTAGACACCTGGGTCAAGGGCCATATTGCCGTGATGGGTGACGCTGCGCATGCCATGCTACCCTACCACGCACAGGGTGCCGGACAATCGATTGAAGACGCCTGGGTCTTGGCCAGACTTCTCGGGAAGAATGACGAGGGTCCGGTGGCCGCCCTTCGGCGCTTTGAGGCGCTGCGCAAGGACCGTGCGGATAGGATGATCCAACATTCCCGTGACGCTGAGCGCTGGTACCACCTTGACGACGCTGATGATGTGGGACGCCGCAACGCTCGCTTTCGTCGCTACAACGACAAAGGGAGCTTCACACCCCAACAGACCTGGCTCTACAGTTACGATGCTGAGAAGGCAGTTGAAGGTACTGACCAGGATTGGCAGGCCTTGCCGGCCTGGTAGGCTTAATGGGGTTAAGGCGCGAGCACCAACTAAGGATACCCACCAAGAATTTTTTGGTTTGCGCTGGTTTTGGATCTTTGCCCAGCGGTGCTGGTGCTTGGGAAGATATTTCGAGCCCTCGCTAGGAATAGAACTCTTGCTCGTCTTTTTCGGATGTGTTGGATCTTCGCCGACTGATTGTGGAATTAATAACCAAGGAAAAATTCCGCGATTGCAGGTTAGCTTCAGAGTGCGACGCGCACAGCCTCAGCCATCGCGGGCACAGTTGAGATAGGTACAACAGCGATTAATGACACGGCCCGGGCCTCAATTGGTCGAACGGAAGTTGACGGCGTCGGACTTGGTAAATGAGATTCAACGTGGAACTAGATCGGTGATGGAACTAATCGGACGATTTAGATATGAAAGTAATAAGTTCTTTGTTGGTCGTGGGTCAGGCTCCCGAAGTGGTGTTTCTGTATTTTTTGAAAATAAAAACTGTAGTTGCGAAACAGTTTTTTGCAGATATTCGCGAATGATAATCACTCTTAACTAGTTGGTTTTTAAGAAAAAAAGATTTCAAGTCATGGAGCCGTTGATGCTATGTTGCCTCTCCAAATGAGTTCCGCAAAAGCGGGCGACAGGGAGAAATAGCTTGTTCCGGTCAGGCCACACCACTGTGGTTCACCAGCATGATCTCCATACCTGCCGCCCCCCAACGAAGAAGGGGAGAGTTCTCCATGCAAAAGTCCCTCAACATTGATCCGGAAAAGTGTACCGGTTGCCTTCAGTGCGAGCTCGCGTGCTCTTATGACAACGAAGGCGTGTTCAACCCGTCAAAGTCTCGTATCAAGGTTTTCAAGTTTGAGGACGCGGGGCGTTTCGTCCCCTATACATGTACGCAGTGTGACGAAGCTTGGTGCATGCAGGCGTGTCCGGTAGATGCCATTTCTTTGGATACCGCGACTGGTGCCAAGGTAGTCTCAGATACCCTGTGTGTTGGTTGCAAGGTCTGCACCATCGCTTGTCCATTCGGGACCGTGAACTACAACTCTTCTACCGGCAAGGTCATAAAATGCGATCTCTGTGAAGGCGAGCCTGCGTGCGCCGCGGCGTGTCCGACAGCGGCCATCACCTATGTAGACGCGAATTGGACCGGGCTAGATAAGATGCGGGCTTGGGCGGAGAAAACGGACGCCGGCGCGCAAGTATCGGCATAAGGAGGATAGATCAATGGCATGGGCTAGAAATTTACTGCGCGTCGATCTCTCAAAGGGGACGTCGACCAACGAACCGCTCAACATGGAATGGGCGCAGAAATATCTGGGCCAGCGCGGCCTGGCGACCAAGTATTTCGTTGAGGAAGTGGACCCGAAAGTCGACCCACTTTCGCCGAAAAACAAAATGATCATGACGACTGGTCCGTTGACAGGCACATCGGCGTCAACCGCAGGCCGGTATTCCGTAGTCACCAAAGGCGCACTGACGGGCGCCATCGCGTGCTCGAACTCAGGCGGTTTCTTTGGCAATGAACTGAAAAATGCCGGCTACGATATGATCATCTTCGAGGGTAAGGCTGACAAGCCGGTTTACCTAATGATAGAGAACGACAGCGTGCAAATACTGGATGCTGCTGAATTCTGGGGAGCGTCCGTGTGGGACACGGAAGAGGGGATTAAGACAAAGCATGGTGATCCGCTGATCCGCGTTGCGTCCATTGGAGTTTCTGGTGAGCAGGGAGTGAAGTTCGCCTGTATCGTCAACGATATGGACCGTGCTGCTGGACGTTCCGGCGTGGGCACGGTGATGGGGTCGAAAAACCTGAAGGCGGTCGCTGTGCGAGGCACCTTAGGCGTTGCAGTCGACGATTCCAAGAGCTTCATGGCCGCCGCGGCTGCCGGCAAGGAAGTGTTGGCTGGAAACGCGGTGACCGGCGAAGGTCTCCCGGCTTTTGGTACGCAGGTTTTGATGAACGTAATCAACGAAACCGGCGCGTTGCCGACCCATAACCACCGGGACGTGCAGTTCGAGGGCGCGAATAACATCTCGGCCGAAGCTATGGCGGAACCGCGTGAGTCGGATGGCAAGCCCAACCTGGTTACCAACCAGGCCTGCTTTGGTTGCACCATCGCTTGTGGCCGGGTCTCGACCATTGATCGCAATCACTTCTCGGTGAAGGACCGCCCCGAATATCATAAAGCGTCGGGTGGTCTTGAATACGAGGCTGCATGGGCCTTGGGTGCGGCGACAGGCGTTGATGATTTGGATGCGCTGACTTTCGCCAACTTTATATGTAATGAGCAGGGTATTGATCCTATTTCCTTCGGCGCCACCGTCGGTGCCGCCATGGAGATGTTTGAGGACGGGGTGATCTCGACCAAAGATACAGGCGGGGTCGAGCTTAACTTCGGTAATGCGGAAGCACTTTGTTCCTTAGCTGAGCTCACTGGCAAAGGTGAGGGTTTTGGTGCGGAAATTGGCCTTGGTTCCAAGCTGCTTTGCGAGAAGCATGGCAAGCCGGAACTTTCCATGTCCGTGAAGGGGCAGGAATTCCCGGCTTACGACTCGCGCGGTATCCAAGGCATGGGTCTGACATATGCTACGTCGAACCGTGGTGCGTGCCACTTGCGGAGCTATACGGTGGCTTCCGAAGTGCTGGGCATCCCCGAAAAGACCGATCCCCTGGAAACGGATGGGAAGGCAGGTCTCGTGAAGGCCTTCCAAGACGCGACTGCAGCTTTCGATAGCGCCGGGCTCTGCATTTTCACGTCTTTCGCTTGGACCTTGGACGACGTGGCGCCGCAACTGGACGCGGCCTGCGAAGGCGAATGGTCCACCGACAAGCTGCTGGAAGTGGGCGAGCGGATCTGGAACTTGGAGCGTCAGTTTAATATGGCAGCGGGCTTTACCGGAAAGGATGACAACCTGCCAGCGCGTCTGGTGAAGGATGCAGCGAAGACCGGTCCAGCTGAGGGCAAGACTAACGGCTTGGACAAGATGCTGCCAGAATACTATGAGGTTCGTGGTTGGACTGGGGATGGCGTGCCCAGCAATGAAACGTTGGACCGCCTGAGCCTCTGAGTTTTTTTAGATGCTGGGATATAGGCCCCGGTGGATGGTGCCTCATGCACCGTTCTCCGGGGCTTCTGACTTGTGATCCAAATCTAATCTAAGGAGATGTTAATGACCTATGTTATCGTGGGTGCAGGACCCTCCGGCGTGGTGGCAGCTGAAACCCTGCGTAAAGCCGACCCATCCGTGGATGTGGTGCTTATTGGAGACGAGCCCGAACCGCCTTATTCACGCATGGCTATTCCTTATTACCTGACCGGTAAGGTCGATGAGACTGGGACCTACCTCCGCAAGACTGAGGGACACTACGATATCAAGGGTATTCAGTACCGTGAGGGCCGCGTCGCTAGTATCGACGCGGGTACGGGAAAGGTGGCCTTGGAGGATGGATCCAGCCAAGACTATTCCAAGCTGCTAATCTGCACCGGGGCAAGTCCCATAAAGCCGCCGGTGGAGGGCCTTGACTCACCAGGTGTCCATCATTGTTGGACGCTTGAGGACGCACGCCAAATCATTGACCTCGCTCACGAAGGGGCCAACGTTGTCCTGATTGGTGCCGGTTTTATTGCCTGCATCATCTTGGAGGCCCTTGTGGAACGAGGCGTTAACCTTACCGTGGTGGAAATGGAAGACCGGATGCTGCCCCGCATGATGGATGAGACGGGCGGCGAGATGATCAAGCGCTGGTGCGGAAATAAAGGCGTGACCGTTCAGACTGGTGTGCGGGTCAACAAGGTCCAGTATAATGACGATGCTAGTAAAGGTCGTCTGGCTGTGGGTTTGGACAATGGTTCGGAATTACCTGCGCATCTGGTCGTGGTTGCGGCCGGTGTTACCTCAAATACATCCTTCCTGGATGGTTCCAGCGTTAAGGTGGAAGATGGAATTGTCGTCGATAATCGCCTCATGTCCTCGGTGGATGGGATCTATGCCGCCGGCGATTGCGCTCAGGGTCCGGATTTTTCAACGGGCGGTTGGTCTGTGCATGCCATTCAGCCTACGGCTGTGGATCACGCCCGCGTCGCTGCATTGAACATGGTTGGGCAGGATGCAC